>JAFPDR010000022.1 GCA_017389885.1 Kiritimatiellia bacterium | reverse complement strand
CCGAGGCGAGCTCGGGCGCTAGCGGAGGGAAGATTCTCGTCACCGGATGGTGGGGCGGCGAATGCGACGCGTTCACCGAAGGTTCGGTGCCGACGAACGGAAACTACTCCGTGTGGATCCGCTACATGGAGATCGCGGGCTATCTCGCGAAGTATTCGTTCCTCGTCGAGGATGCGGCGGGGAAGGTCGTCGCGGAGAAGATCCTCGCCGCGGACGATGCGTACAACAGGTCGCACGGCGGGCTCACCTGGGTGAAGCTCGACGTGCCGCTCGCCGTCCCGGAGATGCCGGCGGGAGAGGGGGCGGTCCGCGTCGGATGCGCCGCGCCGTCGAAGGAGGCGAGCGAGGCGCGCGCTATCTGGGAGAGGAGGCCGCAGATCGCCGAGGGCACTTCGGACCTCAAGCCGCTGTGGCGCGAATGGCGCGCGCGGTTCTTCGCGGACCTCGTCGCGGGGAAGGTCGAAGGCGTCGAGGCGGGACGCATGGCGGGGACGGTGTACTTCGACGAGGAGTCAAATCTCGTCGGCACGCCGCGCCAGGTCGCGGACGAGAAGGCGGCGATGAGGAAGTTCCTCGCTGAAGTCGACCGCACGCACTTCAAGCTGAGGATAGAGGCGGAATCGTTCGCGCCCGGCAAGGAGGGATGGTGGACCGAGGCGAGCTCCGGCGCGAGCGGAGGGAAGATACTCGTCACCGGATGGTGGGCCGGCGAATGCGACGCGTCCGCGGAAGCTTCTGTGCCGACGAACGGAAACTACACCGTGTGGATGCGCTACATGGAGATCGCGGGCTATCTCGCCAAGTACTCGTTCCTCGTCGAGGACGCGGAGGGGAAGGTTGTCGCGGAGAAGATCCTCGCCGCCGACGATGCGTACAACAGGTCGCACGGCGGGCTCACCTGGGTGAAGCTCGACGTGCCGCTCGCCGCGGGGAAGTTCCGCGTGCGCGTGAGGAAGACCGACGCGGGGCTTACGTACAGGCGCGTGGACGAGGTGATCGTGACGGACGATCCGGCGTATGTTCCCGAAGGGGAGGGAATCGCGCTTCAGCCGCTCGACGATTCGAAGCCGCTCACGGTGTGGCGTCAGAACGATCCGTGGCTCGGCTTCTCGCGCGTGTCCGCTCCGCTCGCGGGCGAGGGGCTCGCTCCGTACAGCACCGAGATACGCGAAGGAGAGTCGGAGTCGATTCTTGTTCTCGTCAGGAACAACACCGCCACCCTGCGCGACGCGACGCCGCGCGTGAGCCAGGGATGGAACGACATCGTGAAGTGGCGCGTCGTCGGCTTCGTGCAGTCCGGCTGGGCCGGCTGGCAGCCGATGCCGCTCTTCGAGCGCGACGCGCTTTTCGTTCCGCCCGGGGAGACCGCGGGCGTGTGGCTCACGGTGACGGGGAGGAGGCGCTTCTGGGAGCGCACGGTCAAGGTCGAGATCGGAGACGAAACGCTCGAGCTCGACGTGAAGTGCAGGGACGCGCACGGAGCGGACGTGCCGGTTCCGTACGTCTTCGGCTGGGCGGCTCCGTACAGGACCGTCTCGTGCTGGGAGCTTTTCCGCGACATCGGCGTGAACGTAATCAACGACGTGCTTGTTCCGAAGGCGGAGGCGGAGAAGTACGGCGTGCGCCTCACCGTGCACCTCAACGACGGAGACGTGAGCGAAGGGCACGTGAAGTACCTGAACGAGCGCTTCGCGAAGATGGGGTACGGGAAGAAGGACTGGGCGTGGAGCTTCATGGACGAGCCGGGGAACTCGACGGCGGACATCTGGACGAACCTCGCGACGCAGGTGCGCGCGCTTGATCGGGACGTGAGGATATGGGTGAACCCCGGGGAGTTCGAGAACGCCGGTCCCGAGGCGTGCATGAAGATCACGCCGTTCGCGAACATATACTGTCCGTACTGCAACCACTACCAGACGAACGGCGGACACAACCCCGCGTACAACGAGCAGCTCCAGAGGAAGGGTCCGAAGTTCGACCTTCTCCTCGGCTACACGACGCCGTGCTTCGGCGAGAAGGCTCCGTCCGCTCCGCTCGACCTCCTCGGCATGCGCGACTTCGCGATCGGCTGCAACCTCGACGGCTGGGCGTTCTTCGCGCTTGCGCACGGCTTCACCTACTCGAACTCGCTGTGGGACGAGGTGAACGCGTACATGGGGGACCAGTGCGTGAACATCTACCCGGGCGCGGCGTGGCGCACGATCTCGACGCGCAACGCGGAGGCGATCCGCGAGTCCGTCCGCCGCTGGCGGGAGTCGAAAATTTCTTCAAAATAATTCCGCCTCCTAAATCGTCTACTACAATGTGGCCGCCATGGTGGCGGCTGCGGAATGCGGCGGAAATGCCGCGAAAGGAAAGGCAAGAACATGAAGAGTCTGATGATGACGGTTGTCGCCGCGCTGGCGTGCGCGGCATTTGCGCAAGCTCCCGAAGGCGGGGCGCCCGGCGAGGGCGGTCGCCGCGGCGGGATGGGTCCGGGCATGATGGGCGGCGGAGCGATGATGGATCCGATCGTCCGCATGGTCTCGAACCCCAAGGCCGCCGAGAAGCTCGGCCTCAGCGAGGAGCAGCAGGCCAAGCTCAAGGAGATCAACAAGGTCGACGAGGCCGGCCGCGAGAGGCAGAAGAAGGTCCGCGAGGCGACGATGAAGCAGCTCGACCTCATGAAGGCCGACAAGGTCGACGAGGCGGCGGTGATGAAGGCGATCGACGAGGTGTTCGAGCTCCGCAAGGAGATGGCGAAGGACCAGGCGAAGCGCGTGATCGCGGTCAAGGCGATCCTCACCCCCGAGCAGGTCGCGAAGGCGCACGAGGAGATGAAGCAGATGTTCCAGGCCCGCGGCGACCGCGGCCCGAGGCGCGGCGGCGCAGAGCGCGGCCCGAGGCGCGGCGGCGACAGGCCGGGTCCGAAGGAAGGCGGCGACAAGCCGGGTCCGAAGCCCGAGGCCAAGTAAGCGGGGATGGAAGAGGACAGCGAGCTCCTCTTCGCCTACGCGCGCCGCGGCGACGTCAAGTCGCTCGCGGCGCTTGTCGGACGACACTCGGTGTGGATGCGCGCGCTGCTGCGTTCGCTTCTGCCCGAAGCGGCCGACGCGGACGACGCGTTCCAGGAGACGTGGATGAAGGTCATCCGCTCCGCGCCGTCCTACCGCGGCGGGAAGGTGAAGTCCTACCTCGCCTCCGCCGCGCGCTCCGTGGCGATAGACCGCCTTCGCCGGGGCGGACGCACCGTGAGCCTCGACGCCGACGAGGGTGAGGGCGCAGCGGTCGCGGAGAAGGCGGCCGACTCCTCGCCCACGCCGGGCGAGAGGTTCGAGTCCAAGGCGACCTCCGAGGACGTGCGGCGCGCGGTGCGCGCGCTGCCGGAGGGTCCGCGGCAGGTGCTGCTGATGAGGATCGAGGGCGATCTTCCGTTCAGGGAGATAGCCGAGGAGCTGGGAGTGCCGCTCGGCACCGCGCTGACGTGGATGCGGACGGCGACGCTGAGGCTCAGGGAAATGCTTGGAGGGAAGCGATGAACGAAGACAGAGAGCTTATGGATTTTGTGAGGGACCGTCTCGAGGGGGACGTTCCGCGCGACGTGCCGCGTCTCGACGAGATAACGCGCTTCGCGGCGGAGCAGTCGTTCGTCCGCGCGGCGGAGAGCCGTTCGCGCTCGCGCCTGTGGGGCGCCTCGCTTGCGGCCGCCTGCGTGGCGGCTGTGTGCGCGTTCGCCGTGGTGCACGTCCAGACGGCGTCGCCGTCTCCAGAGGCCACCGTCGCCTCGGTGATAGACATGCTCAGGATGGCGGACGGCGCGGAGGATGCGTCCGAGGGGGTCTCCGTAGCCGAGATGCTGCTCGCCTGGCAGGACGCGCCGTACGAAAGCGCGATCTCGGGGCTTGTGTCCGGGAACTAGGCGCCGGAACCGCGCCTTTGCGGCATATTGCCGTTTTCGTAATTGCGAGTTTCCATTTTGACAATAGACAATCGGGCGCGGTTGTTGTAGAATAGTTGGGTAAACATCGTACACCAACTACAGAGAGGGAACTCGCAAAATGAACATGCTCGCCATAATGCTCGCGACGACGGTCAACTTCACAACGCAGACCGCGTGCCATCCGGAGGACTTCAAGCACTACGACACCGCGACGATGCGCGGGCGCTTCGTGATGGAGAAGGTGATGGTTCCGGACGAGATACACGTCACCTACACGATGTACGACCGCCTGGTCTACGGAGGCGTCATGCCCGTCTCGAAGGAGCTGACGCTCGAGACCTTCGAGGAGCTGAAGGCGGAGCACTTCCTCGACCGCCGCGAGCTAGGCGTGATCAACGTCGGCGGCCCCGGCACCGTGACCGTCGACGGCGAGAAGTACGAGCTCGAGTTCAAGGAGGCGCTCTACGTCGGGTGCGGCAAGAAGGAGGTCAAGTTCGCGTCCGCGGACAAGTCGAACCCCGCGAAGTTCTACATCAACTCCGCCCCCGCGTACAAGGAGTTCGTGACGCAGCGCATCTCCTGCGACCAGAACTGCAAGAAGCCGGGCTACACGATCGGCAACTACATCAAGGCCGGCAAGATGGAGGAGTCGAACGACCGCGTCATCAACCAGCTCATCGTCAACCCCGTCCTCTCGAAGAAGCCGGGCGGCGGCGTGAACCAGCTGCAGATGGGCCTCACCGAGCTCAAGCCCGGCAGCGTCTGGAACACGATGCCGCAGCACACGCACAACCGCCGCATGGAGGCGTACTTCTACTTCAACGTCCCCGAGGGGCAGGCGATCTGCCACCAGATGGGGCGTCCGCAGGAGCAGCGCCTCGTGTGGCTGCACAACGAGCAGGCGATCACCGCGCCCGAGTGGAGCGTCCACTCCGCCGCCGGAACCTCCAACTACATGTTCATCTGGGGCATGGGAGGCGAGAACCTCAACTACGGAGACATGGACAAGGTGCCCGTGCTGGAGATGAGGTGAGATGAGATTGACGGATTGGGGGATTGACAGATTGGAGGATTGACAGATTGACGGATTGACGGATTGGAGGATTGGGGGGACTTAATCAGCCAATCCCACAACCGGACAACTTGAGATTTTGGCATGGAGATATCGAGGAATACGAGATATGGAGAGAATGACACAAAAAGACTTTAAGGCATGGCTGGAGGGCAGGACCAAGGATTTTGCCGTCGCCGTGTTTAAAGTCCTCGATGCCATGCCAAAGAAGAATTCGACTGCTGTCATCGCCTACCAGTTGGGGAAATCGGCTTCGTCAATAGGGGCGAATTACAGCGAGGCTAACAGAAGCGAATCAGGAGACGATTTCCGTCACAAGGTGTCAATAGCGCTGAAAGAGGCCTCCGAGACGGTATATTGGCTGGAAATCCTTCACGCGCTTTACCCAATGCATGAGGTCATCCACAACTTGTGCGCAGAGGCCTTTGAGCTGCGGAACTTGTTGCAAAGCATCCGCACCTCATCAATTGCAAAAGCGCGAACCCGTGCCCCCCGCACCTAACTTCCAATCATCCAATCCACCAATCCGTCAATCCGTCAATCATCCAATCCGTCAATCAGTCAAATCAACAACCAAAGGAAACACAAAAAGGAGAAAAACAAATGATACTCGATCAGTTCAAGCTCGACGGCAAGGTCGCAATCGTCACGGGAGCGGGCCGCGGAATCGGACAGGCCTACGCGATAGGGCTCGCCGAGGCGGGCGCGGACGTCGCGATCGTCGACGTCATTCCGATGGACGAGACCATCGCCGCGATCCAGAAGCTCGGCCGCAAGGCAATCGGAATCAAGGCCGACCTCTCGAAGGG
>JAFPDR010000188.1 GCA_017389885.1 Kiritimatiellia bacterium | reverse complement strand
TCGAAGACCGGCGTGCGGGAGATGGCCTGGCGCATCTCGCGGATTCCGAGCCCGAGGTGGCGTCCGTCGGCCATCGAGTCGAACTGGAGTCCGTCGTGCACCTCCAGCGCGCGCGCCGTGTGGAACCTGAGCCAGCAGCGCCCTTCGCGGTCGCGCGTCACGCGCTTGACGGTTCCGACGGGCGTGCCGAGGTGTCCGAGAGAGTCGGAGTCGATCGGCGAGGGCGAGTCGCTTCCGTTGAAGTAGAGTTCCGTCGTCCTGCGGGAGAACACTGTTTCGAGGTCGGAGTTCGCAACTGTGCGCTTCGAGCCGTCAAGGATCTCGCGGTAATGCCGTGTGACACTTGCAACATAAAGCGCGGACTTCATCCGCCCTTCGATCTTCAGCGACGCGACACCCGCTTCGACAAGTTTCCTCGCGTCCTCGCCGAGGCGGAGGTCCTTCATCGAGAATGGATAGAAGAGATGTTCGTTGCCTTCGGCCCGCGGTGCGCCGGGCGCGGGGTGGGCCATGCGGCAGCAGTACGGGCACTTGCCGCGGTTGCCGCTCCTTCCCTTCTCCATCGCGCCGAAGAGGCAGAGTCCGGAAAGCGAGTAGCACAGCGCCCCGTGGATGAAGCACTCGAGCTCGATTGATCCGCAGCGCTTCGATATCGACGCGATTTCGGCGAGGGAGAGTTCGCGTGCGAGGACGACGCGGGTGAAGCCGAGCTCGCCGAGGGCGAGAACTCCTTCGAGGTTGTGCGCGACGAGCTGGGTGGAGGCGTGGAGGTTGAGCTCCGGGAAGTGGCGGCGGCAGAGGCGCGCAACGCCGAGGTCCTGTACGATGATCCCGTCGGGGCCAATGTCTGCGAGCTTCGAAAGTTCGCGCGCCGCCTCCTCGAGCGCGTCCTCGTCGAGGACGGTGTTGAAGGTAACGTACACCTTCTTGCCCCTCTTGCGCGCGAGGCGCACGAGGCTTGAAAGCGAGGTGAAGTCGAAGTTCTTCGCGAACGCGCGCGCGGAGAAGTCGGGAAGTCCGCAGTAGACGGCATCCGCGCCCGCGTCAAACGCCGCGAGCGCCGTCTCGAAGTCCCCTGCGGGGGAAAGAAGCTCGGCCTGGTTCATGTCAGCGGACATTATACCATATATCCGCCCGCCGCACCCCGGCGAAATTCGAAGCCCGCAGTGCCTACGCGAAAAGCGACTTGACCTTCTCGAGCGTGACTGGCTTGAGGAGGATGCCGGTGAAGCCGCACGCCTCCGCCTTGCTGCGCGCCTCTACGTCGGCCGTTACGAGATACACCGGCAGGGCCGAGAACCTCTCCTCGCCGCGGATCGAGTGGACGAGCCCGTAGCCGTCCATCTCCGGCATCCAGAGGTCGGAGAACACGATGTCGATCTCAGGGTCTGCGCGGAGCTTCTCCATCGCCTCGCGTCCGTTCGCTGCCATCACGACGCCGTTCACCCCGCATTTCGACAGAAGCGCCTTCATGACGGTGCGGTTGACGGTCGAATCGTCCACGACGAGGACGCGCTTCGGCGCGTGGGCCGGGCGCTCCGCACGAACCTGCGCGTCGGGCTCTGCGGAGACGGCCTGCGCGGTCTTGACGTGGCGGAGCGTGACGGTGAAGACAGAGCCGACGCCCACCTCGGACTCCACGGAGAGGTCTCCGCCCATGAGCGAGGCGAGCCTGTGGCATATCGGAAGCCCCAGTCCCGTTCCGTCGCGGTGGTTCCTGTCCACGATCTGGACGAACGGCTGGAGGATGCGGGTGATGTTCTCCTTCGTGATGCCCTTTCCTGTATCCCCGACGGACAGCGTGAGAACGCCCTCGTCCTTCCAGCGCGCGGAGACCGTTACCGTCCCCTTGTCCGTGTACTTGTACGCGTTCGACAGCAGGTTGAAGATGATCTGCCTTACGCGCTGGGGGTCTACCTCGAGAACCGGCATCTCGTCGATCTCCGTCTGGAGTCTGAGCGATTTGCGCGAGCGCGCGACCTCGCACGCCGCGACGACTTCGCGCACCAGCTTCGGGACGTCCGTCGGCTCGTTTATGATCTCCAGCTTGCCGCACTCCATCTTCGAGAGGTCGAGCATGTCGTTCACGAGGCGCGCGAGGACCTTTCCGCTGGACCTGATGGAGGATATGTAGCCCATGCGCTCCTTCTCGTCCGAGACACCCTGCTCGAGGAGGTCGGAAAATCCTATGATGGCGTTCAGGGGCGTGCGAATGTCGTGCGACACGGTCGAGAAGAAGAGGCTCTTCGTCTTCGCCGCCTCGCGCTCTGCGTTGAGCTGCGCCCCGTACGCACTCGCGAGGATCTTGTTGCGGCGTTCCTCGTCGCGCACTTCCTCGACGAGGAACACGTGCAGGAGGCAGCATCCGAGGAGACATCCGATCGAATAGTACGGAAGCAGCGCGTTCGAGAACTGGAGCGAGATCGCAGTCATCATGGTGACGCCGAAGGTGAACACCATCTTGCCGTGGCGCCTGTCCTCTTTCTGCGCGCGGAGGAGATGCTTCAGCGTCAGCCCGGAGCCGTACGCGTTGAACACGATCAGCAGGACGTGCGCGATGTTGCGCATCGGACCGGTATGGTATTCGCCAGCCGCATCCACGGTGAAGAGGCATGCGTTGAATCCGTTCAGCACCAGCACGACCAAAAAGAACGCGAGGACGGAGCGCCCGATCCACAGCAGGCTCGCGCGCGCCATGCCGGTCATATTGAGGTAGGCCAGGACAAAACGGGTCCAGGCGTAGAGTGAGAGCGCCATCATTGTGAAGTAAAAGACGGTGTCCGCGTAGAGAAGAGCGGAGTGCCTCATCTCGGCGAACACCCCCCAAAGGACATCGGAGACAAAGGAAAGCATCAGGCTGACGAGAAAGAGCCTGAACTCCAGTGCGCCGCGGCGGGCACCGAGATTACGCCAGTTGGCGAGCTGGTGCCAGTTTACGATCAGGTGCACAAGCAGCGCCAGACCTGTGAAAGACGTGTAGAAATAGAAGTAGTTCTGCATACATGCCCCCCTTTCCACCGCAAATTATACCAAATTTAAGGTCCGAATAGCGAAAAAAGTGCTCGGACCTGAAATTTCGCTTTGCAACTGCCACCACCGGGGATTCATCCCGGATCCGTTCAGAGTCCGGGGAAGTCCAATGTCGCGAAGTAGTCGTCGAGCGTCTCGGCGCGGCGTATCTGCCGCGCCGTTCCGTCCTCCTCGAGGAGGAGCTCGGCGGAGCGGAGCTTGCCGTTGTACTGGAAGCCCATGGCGTGTCCGTGCGCGCCCGCGTCGCAGATCACGACGTAGTCCCCTACGGAGAGCACGGGGAGGAGGCGCTGTATCGCGAACTTGTCGTTGTTCTCGCAGAGGGAGCCGGTGACGTCGTAGACGGAGGTCTCGGACGAGTCCTCCTTGCCCGGGACGACGATCTCGTGGTACGCGCCGTAGAGCGCGGGGCGCATGAGGTTGGACATGCACGCGTCGAGTCCGGCATAGAGGCGGTACGTGTTCTTGATGTGCAGGACCTTTGCGACGAGGTATCCGTAGGGCCCGGTGATGCAGCGTCCGCACTCCATGAAGAGCTTGAGCGCCGGCGCGCCCGCGGCGGAGATCGACTCCTTGTACGCCTTCTCGATTCCGCGTCCGACGTATTCGAGGTCCATCGCCTTCTGGTCGGGCCTGTAGGGGATTCCGATTCCGCCGCCGATGTTGACGAACTCGAACTCGATCCCCACCTTCTCGCGCAGTTCGAGGACGAGCGCGAAGAGCATCTTCGCGGTGTCGATGATGTATTCGGGGTCAAGTTCGTTCGACGCGACCATGGTGTGGAGTCCGAAGCGCTTCACCCCGGCCGCCTTCATCTTCGCGTAGCACTCGAAGAGCTGCTCGCGCGTCATGCCGTACTTCGCCTCCTCGGGCTTGCCGATGATGGCGTTGCCGCCCTTCAGCGGGCCGGGGTTGTAGCGGCAGCAAAAAATTCGATTAGACAAATCCATGGGTCGGGGTGCGGGGGTGCCCGAACCCCCGTCCGTTCCACCAGAGGTCCCGTCCGTTCCCCCCACCGCCTCCATCACGCTCTCCCAGTGCGTGATGTCGTCGAGGTTGATTATCGCGCCGAGCTCCCATGCCTTGCGGAACTCCTCGGCGGGCGTGTCGTTCGAGGTGAACATGATCGCCTCGCCCACGTTGCCGACCTTCTCGGCGAGCACGAGCTCCGCCATAGACGAGCAGTCGCTGCCGAAGCCGAACTCCTGGAGAAGCTTCATGAGGTGCGGATTCGGCGCAGCCTTCACGGCGAAGTACTCGCGGAAGCCCTTGTTCCAGGAGAAGGCCTTCCTGAGGCGCTTCGCGTTGGCGCGGATCCCCTTCGCGTCGTAGACGTGGAAAGGCGTCGGCCATTTCTTCGCTGTCTCTTCGATCCACTTGAGGTCAAACGGCAGTTTTCTCATGTTTCCCCTTTTTAGTTGAAAGTTGGAAAACGGCTTAAAACTTTTCCGCCAATCATGCCAGTAGGTTCATTCGGAAGCCAGCGTCTCCGCGGCGTGGCGAAGGCGCGAGAGCGTCTTCTCCTTGCCGAGGAGCTGGAGCATCTCGAAGAGTCCGATGCCCTCGCCGCGGCCGGAGACGGCGACGCGGATCGGATGCACCCACGGACCCATTCCGTTGCCCTGCGAGAGGTCCTTGACGAGCGCCTCGAGCGCGGGAGCGGACCAGTCCTCGACCTTCGAGAAGCGCTCGACGAGGTCGAGGAGCGTCGCCTTGACGCCCGGCTTCCTGAGGCGCTTCTCGACGGCCTTCGGGTCGAACTCGAAGTCGTCCGAGACGAAGCACTTCACAGCGGCGGGAATGTCGTTGAGGAACTTGGTGCGCACCTGGAGCTGGTCCGCGAGATACGACCACCATGCGTCGTCATGGGCAGGGGCCTCGCCTGCGCGGGACTTGACCTCCTTCACGAACTCGTCGTGCGGGATCTTCTTGATGTACTCGCCGTTCATCCACGCGAGCTTCTTGGGGTCGAACATCGCGGCGGTGACGTGCACCTTCTCGAGCTCGAACAGCTTGATCATCTCCTCGCGCGTCAGCACCTCGCGGTCGTCGCCGGGGTTCCACCCGAGGAGAAGGAGGTAGTTGAAAAGCGCCTCGGGCAGGTATCCCTGCTCGCGGTACTCGCCGACGAACGCCGC
>JAFPDR010000187.1 GCA_017389885.1 Kiritimatiellia bacterium | reverse complement strand
CGAGGTTGTGCCGGGGCTTTACTATGCGGCGGATTCGGCGGCTACGATTGAGGCGCTGAAGCGGCCGGGCGCGGCGGAACCGGCGAAGGCGGGCGATGCGGTTGTTGTGCCGAAGCAGGAGGGGGCGCAGGGGTTCTATAAAGTTTGGGTGAGCGACGCGCCGATAGAGGCGGAGTAGGGGCGGCTATTCCAATGCCATGTCGAGGTTGTGCCTGGGCTTTACTACGCGGTGGATTCTGCGGGGAAGATGTCCGTCGCGGAGCGACGGACCCCCTACGAAGCGCCGAGACGGCGCTTCCCCCAGTCAGCGCTCGCCTTGCAATCGCATGACCAACGACGGTCTGTCGTTCATGGTTGATTCACAGGTGAGCAAAGCCATGAAATCAAGCGGAGGGCGTGAGGCGCGGGGGCGCACGAGAGGAGCCTGCGGCCCAGCATGACTGCAGCGCGTAGCATAAACCTCGGTGAACTTGTAAGCGTAAGCGACAAGCGATAAACTTCTTAAAAACGGTGAGTCATGCTGGCGGGGTGCCGCAGGCGACGGTTCGGGCGAGCCCCGCGCCGAGCGCCCGGAGCTATCGGCTATGGACGAGCGATGCCGCCGCGAGGGACGCGATGCGCTCGGGACGCGGCGATTCCGCCGCGAGGCACACGAAGACGGCGTTGAACCGGCGCGCGGCCTCGGACCAGCGGGCGGTGTGCGCCTCGAGGGCGGCGCGGTGGCGGGCGAGTGTGTCGTCGTCAAAGGTGATTTCCCGGCGCTCGTCCGTCTCGGCGTCGGCGAGTTCGAACGCACCGCCAGGCTCCGGGTCGGTCTCCTCCTTGGAGAGGATGCGCACCACGGCGAGCGCGGCCGCCCCCTGCGCGAGGCGTCCGAGGACCAATGACGGGTCTTCGTCCACGAGCGTGTCGGATACGAAGAGCCGCACGGCGCGCGGCGTGACCGGACGCTCGCGGTAGACGACGCGGCAGTCTTCCGCGGATTCCGAGACGAGCCCGAAAAGCCAGTCGGCGCAGTCCGTCTTCGCCGGCGGAACATCCATCGACGCGGAGCGGTCGCGGAATATCTCGATGACGGGAGCGACTTCCTCCCTGCGGACTTTCACCACTTCGCGTTCCGTCCGCGCGAGGATGTTCCAGTCGAGGTTGCGGAGATCGTCGCCAGGCGTGTAGTCGCGGTATTCCTGGAATTCGAGAGACTCGCCGGCGCGCGACCCCAGGCGCGATCCCGCGCCGCCTCTGAGCGCGAGCCTCGGCAGCAGGAACCTGAGCCCGCGTCCGTCCTCGCGTCCGTTCTGTTCTGCTTCCGTCATTTCGGCCTGCGGTATGTTCTGAATGCCCTTACGGACGATACGACGACTACGCATATTGATACGGGGATCAGCAGTCCGTAGCTCATCATGTGGCTGTCGGTTTTTTCCGCAATGCCCGCGAAGTTGCACGGCAACATCGCCACGAGGTCTTCATCGATGGTGCCGATCTCCGCCATGAAAGAGAGCGCGGAGACGGCGATTAAGTAGGCGATGAAGAGGGCGGCGACGAGGCGGAACCGCCTGTCGTCGCATTTCCTGTAGCGCAGTACTGCGCCTGCGATCACCGGAATGCATAACAGCTCCGCGAGGTCGGCCCAGAGGATCAGGATGTGGTCGTTCCCCGTCTCGAGCGCGGAGTACGTTCCGCCTGCGATTGCGATTATGATCGCGGCGAAGAGCATCCCCGGCACGGCGCCTGTCGCGAACGGGAACGAGAAGAGGCGGCCGAATAAGCTGCGCGGAACATTCGACTTCGCGGCTCTCGGGATTTCGCGGGAGGTAAGCGACGAGGTGAGCATAAGCATGCCGCCGATCACGACCCATGCTATGCACCACGCCCTATAGCTCCAGATGGCGGCCGGCGCGGAGACGACGAACAGCGCGAATACCACGCGTCTGAACGGACGGTCTGCGTCCACGTACCGCGGTGCGAGCTGGGAGGCGCAGAACGCGCGCACGAAAAGGATCAGCGCGGCGAGGGCCGCGGCATAGCCCAAGACGTATGCAATGTGCGAAGTCTCCTCGACGGGCGCGGCGGCTACAAGGTAGCTGGGCGGGACGAACACTGCCGACACAATGCCAGGCACGACGAATGTCGTCGTGAAGAAGAGCACGATCGTCAGTATAACGCGCAGCGGAACGGCGACCGGCCTGCATGCGACTACGAGCGAGAGCGAGAAAACCGCGACGGCGTAGCCGAACAGGGCGAGAGGCGTCAGGAACACCTGCTCGAGCGTGATGCCGCGCAGGAGGTACGCGAAGATGAAGAACGGCATTGCCGTGGCAACGGCGGACGCAATCAGTATCGTAGTCGAGACGAGCCTCCCGCTGACGATGTTCGCGGGCGTAAGCGCCGTCGTGAACTCAAGGCCGGGTCCGTTTCTGTTCGTGTCGAGGATCGCCTTCACCGCGGCGTAGAACGGTATGCCGATGCATGCGACGATTCCCGTGATCACGGCGACCATCGTGAACGGCCCCTCGCCGATTCCGCTTCCGAACGCGATGTCCTCGGCGGAGCGCTTGCCCATGGCAGTCGCGACCGCAAGCATGGTGAATCCGAAGAGAATGGCGGGATAGAGTGCGAAGCTCCAGGTGATCACGCGCGAGCGGACGAGCTGGCGAAGTTCGCGGAGCGCGACGGGGTTCAGCGAAAATGGGTTTTTCATGCGAGTGCTCCTTTCGTCACGTGCATGAACACGTCTTCGAGGCGTCCCGCCTCGGATGTAAAGTGTATCGGGACAAGGTCCCTCGAGAACAGCTCCTTCGCGAGACTCTCCGCCGCGTCGTCTCCTGCGGCTATGCGCACGCGGAAACCCGCGCCGGAGAGCTCCGCCTCCTTGACCGAAGGCATCTCGAGGAGCTTCGCGAGGATCGCCTCGCCGCCCTCGGAGTTGAACTTGAGGCGAATCCACGCGGTTTCGTCCTTGAAGTCGGTGGAAAGCCTTCTGCCGCGCTCGATTATGACGGAGGTCGTGCACATCTCCTCGAGCTCGCTCAGGATGTGCGACGAGATGAGTATCGCCTTGCCACGCTCTGCGAGTGCGCGGACAAGCTCCCTCAGCTCGATTCGGGCGCGCGGGTCGAGTCCGTTGGCGGGTTCGTCCATGACGATCACCTGCGGATCGTGCACAAGCGCGCGGGCGAGCGAGACGCGCTGCTTCATTCCCTTCGAGAGCTCGCGCAGCGTCTTGTCGCGGAACGAGACGAGCCCGGTGAAGTCCTCCACTCCGTTGATCGCGTCCGCGAGCTCCTTGCCTCGGAGGCCGTAGGCGCGTCCGAAGAAGTCGAGGTATTCGTCTACCGTGGTGTCCGAGCGGTTCGGGAGGTCGTCGGGCATGAAGCCAACCGCGCGGTGCGCGAGCGACGGGTCGTCGAGGATGGACTTTCCGTCGATCAGGATGTCGCCGGAATCGGGGACGTCCAGCGTCGCGAGCATGCGCATCGTGGTCGTCTTTCCGGCGCCGTTCGGGCCTACGAATCCGACGACTTCGCCAGACGTGAACGAGAACGAGAGGTCGTCCACCGCCTTGAATCCGCGCTGGAAGACGCGCGTGAGGTGAAGTAGCTCGACTTTCATTTCTCCTCCTTTCCGCCGTCGTCGGCAATGCGTCCCGCGACGACCGCCTCCGCAGTCTCGTATGTCTTGCGCGAGGCGAGCGGGGAGGGGAAGAACGGCGAGCCCGCGAGACGGACGACGTATGTCCTGTCGGGCAGAGGCAGCTTGTCATTCTCGATAAGCTCTGTGATGTCCTTCCAGTTGCGTCCGTACGACGTTCCCTTGCCGAAAAGCGTCTCGTGCGGAGGCGGCGCATCCGCCGCGGCCTTGTCCGAAAGCGGCTCGCCCTTGACAGTCGCCTGCTCGCCGGGCGCGAGAGGCGGCACTTTGTAGCGGATGTTGCCGAACCTGGCGGTTCCTCCCGTGACCGGTACGCCGAGGAGATTGGCGAAGACGAGATCGCCGTCCTGCGTCGGCCTGACGTCGAGCCTTTCCGACCGGCGCTCGGCGCGCTCGAAGTCGAAGAAGG
>JAFPDR010000186.1 GCA_017389885.1 Kiritimatiellia bacterium | reverse complement strand
ACAAGCTCCGCAACTTCTCCACCATCGCCGTGACCGGCTCGGGCTTCGGAGTCAAGTCCGCGCTCGTTGCCGGAATGGGCTCCGTCGCCGTGACGAGCCCGCACGTCGCATACCAGGACTTCGGAGGGGCGGACGAGGTCGTCAGCGAACTCAACGCCGCCGCCGCGAAGACGATCCTCGAGATCCTGAGGGCGTGATGACCGGGATCGAGAGGCTGCACGAGATAATGACCCGTCTCAGGGACCCCGAGAGGGGATGCCCGTGGGACAGGGAGCAGACGCTCGAGTCGCTCAAGCCGTGCGTCATAGAGGAGACCCACGAGCTCCTCGCCGCGATGGACCGCCCCGATGACAAGGCCAACTACGTCGAGGAGCTCGGCGATGTGCTTCTTCAGGTGATGTTCCAGTCCGTGATGGCGGAGCAGGAGGGACGCTTCACATTCGACGACGTCGCGAACGCGATATCGGACAAGCTCGTCCACCGCCATCCGCACGTCTTCGGAAGCGTCGACGCGAAGGACTCCGCGACCGTGCTGCGCAACTGGGAGCAGATAAAGCAGATGGAGCACAGGAAGGAGTCCCGTCACTCCGCGCTGGACGGCGTGCCCGCGGCTCTCCCGGGGCTCCTCAAGGCGCAGCGCACGCAGGAGAAGGCCGCGCGCGTGGGCTTCGACTGGAAGGACGCGAAGGGTCCGATGGACAAGATCGAGGAGGAGCTCGGCGAGCTGAAGGCCGAGATCGCCTCGAGGAAGAGCGCGAAGCCGGCGGACTCCGTCCGCGTCAAGGAGGAGCTCGGCGACCTCGTGTTCGCCGTGTGCAACCTCGCGCGGCACCTCGGCGTGGACGCCGAAAGCGCAGTCGAGCTGACGACTTCCAGGTTTTCACGCCGCTTCCGCGCCGTAGAGCAGGGCGCGAAGGAAAGCGGGCGCGCGCTTCGGGACATGACTCTCGGGGAAATGGACGCGCTCTGGGAAGAGGCAAAGAGAAAAGAGGGGTGAGATGATCCGATTCTGCATCATTGCCGCGGCCGCGCTTGCGTCCGCGGGCTGCGCCACCAACGTCGTCCGCCTTCCCGCGGGCGACGTCGTGCTGACTGAGACGATGGTCGTCGGGCCTGAGTCGTCCGGAAAGGTCTTCCGCGGCGCGTCCGACGGCTCCACGCGCATAACTGGCGCGATGGCTGTCGGGCCGTGGGAGGACCGCGGCGGAGGGGTGTGGGCGGCGAAGCTTCCGCTCGGCGCGGACGGGAAGCCGGTCTACACGGAGACGCTTTTCGTGAACGTACGCCGCGCCGCGCGCGCGCGCTTCCCGGACAAGGGCTATTTCCATCCGCAGGGGAACGTGGAGGAGGCGTCCTTCCCTTCGTCCCGCACCGGCTGGAGGCAGACGGTCGCGCTTCCGCCGGACGCGGCGGCGAAGGTGGCGGCGGTTCCCGCGTCCGAGCTCGCATTCGCGCAGCTGCTCGTCCACGTGAAGTGGGATGTCGCGCGCTATCCGGTGGCCGCGTTCGCAGACGGCAGGCTCTCCGTCGACGGCGCGCAGATGAAGGGCTGGAACAAGTGGGAGAAGGGAGACCTCTGCTGCATCGAGAACCTGCGCTCGGCGTTCGACGCGCCGGGCGAGTGGTTCTGCGACGCCGCCGCGGGCGAGGTGCTGTACCGCCCGCTCCCCGGCGAGGCGATACGCGAGGCCGCGGTGCCGCGCGAGGGGCTGGAGACTCTCGTCGCCGTGCGGAATGCGCGCGACGTGGCGTTCGAGAACGTCGCGTTCGCGGTGTCCGCTCCGGTCGCGGCGAAGGGTCCGTCGAGGCTTCCGTCCTGGCAGGCCGCGGCGGGCGTGAGCTCCGCCGCGGTGACCGTCGACTTCTCGACGAACGTCGTCTTCAGGAACTGCAGGTTCGAGAAGACCGGCGGCTACGCGCTGTGGTTCCGCGAGATGGCGCGCGGAGGCGGCGCGTATTCCTGCGAGATGACCGACCTCGGCGCGGGAGGGGTGCGCATAGGGGTCCATTCCTGGCAGAAGGGCGAGGAGACGACTTCCGGCGTGGCTGTGGACGACTGCCTCGTCTCGGACGGCGGCAGGTTCCATCCGGCCGGCGTCGGCGTGCTGATAGCCCATGCGTCCGACTGCTCCGTCGTGCACAACGAGATACGCGACCTCTTCTACACCGGCGTCTCCGTCGGATGGACGTGGGGGTATTCCGGAAGCCCCTCGCAGCGCAACACGGTCGCGTTCAACCTCATCCACGACATCGGACGCGGCGAGCTCGCGGACATGGGAGGCGTCTACACGCTCGGCACAAGCTTCGGGACGTGCGTCTCCAACAATGTAATCCACGGCGTCCATTCGTACTCCTACGGAGGATGGGGTCTCTACCCCGACGAGGGCAGCGAGGGGATCACGCTCGAGAACAACCTCGTGTACGACACGGACGACGCGTCGTTCCACCAGCACTACGGACGCGACAACGTCCTTCGCAACAACATCCTCGTCGACTCCGCGAACGGACAGATCGCCGTCACACGGGCGGAGGATCACCGCTCGCTCACATGCGAGCGCAACATCGTCGTCTGGTCGAAGGGCGACGCGTTCGTCAAGTACGGCGGCACGAAGTCCGAGCGCGCGAAGATCGACTGGCGGCGTAACCTCTGGTGGCGCGCGGACGGGAAGGACGAGTTCAACGGGACCTCCTTCGCCGACTGGCGCAGGCGCGTGAAGGACGAGGGCAGCGTGTTCGCAGATCCGCTCTTCGCGGACTGGAAGGCCCACGACTTCACCCTGTCGCCAAAGTCCCCCGCGCTCGGGCTCGGGTTCGTCCCGTTCGATCCGTCCCTCGCCGGACGCAGGGGGAAATGAAGGTCGTCGTCTTAGAGCCGCACGGATTCTGCGCCGGCGTGACCGCCGCGCTCAGGAAGGCCGTTGCGGTGGCTTCAAGGGCGCGTCCCGTCTACTGCCTCCACCAGCTGGTCCACAACGAGGTCGTAGTCGCTGATCTCAGGAAGCGCGGCTTCACGTTCGTCGAGTCGATAGAGGATGTCCCAGAAGGCGCGACGGTCCTCTTTTCCGCGCACGGAGTCTCGCCTGCGGTCAGGGCGCGCGCGGCGGAGCGCGGGTTGAAGGTCGAGGACGCGACGTGTCCGTTCGTCGAGCGCGTGCACCGCGCCGCGCGCGGCTTCGCCGCGAAGGGGCTCCCCGTCGTCGTGATAGGCAACCCCTCGCACGCCGAGGTGCGCGGAATAGTTGGAGAAGTGGAGAACGCCGTGGTGCTCGATCCGTCGCAGCCGCGCGCGCAGGAGCTGCCGCCGAAGTTCGGACTCGTCTCGCAGACGACGATGAACGCGGACGAGGTGGCGTCGCTCGTCGACGGGCTGCGAGGACGACACGATGTCGAGACGATGGCGGAGGTGTGCAACGCGACGAAGGTGCGGCAGGACGCCGTGAAGGCGTTTTCCGGCGACGCGCTCCTCGTTCTCGGCAGCGCGAACTCGTCCAACACGAGGCGCCTGTGCGAAGTCGCGCGGTGCCGCACGTTCCGCGCCGGGACGATGGACGAGGTGAGGGCGCTTGGCTTTTCGGGCGTCCGGGAGCTTGGCGTCACCTCCGGCGCCTCCACGCCCGAGTCGTTTTTCCGCGAGGCGGTTTCGTTTCTGCGTGGACCGCGCGCGAGACTGCGGAATATGGTATAATATCCGAAAAAGCGGCAGTTT
>JAFPDR010000185.1 GCA_017389885.1 Kiritimatiellia bacterium | reverse complement strand
GCCCGTCCCGTTGAAGTTCAAAACCCCGATCTGCACGCCGTGCAGGTCCTGCGCGAAGTTCACGGCTCCGACCTGGAGTCCGTACGCGCTGCCGTCGACCGCGTTGACGACGCCGGCCTGAATGCCCTTCATAGTCCCTCCGACGTAGTTGCCGAAGATCGTCGGGGAGATTCCGCCGAAGTCGCGCTTCGTGTACGAGAAGAGCCCGGAGTCGAGTCCGAACATGTCGACGAACGCGCCCCATCCGAAGTTGAGCCTGACGCCGTAGACGCTGCTCTCCTCGTTCGGGATCGACCACGGCAGGACCGTCACGCCGATCACGGTGTCGTACGAGCGCCATCCGTAGTCGTTGCCTCCGCCGCGCTGCACGAACGTCACGTCGCGCTCGTTCGCGCCCGTCGCGAGGTCGTTTGCCATCCCCTGCCCGGCGACGAATCCGGCGGCGGAAGCCCCCGCCGCGAGGCCCGCGGCGAGAATGGACGCAAATGCGAGTTTTCTCATCTCCTTGCCCTCCTTGTGTAGAACAGCATGTCAACCGCGTCCGCGCGGGGAGCGGTGCCCTTGAGCGCGCATATCTCGTGCGGATGCAGCATGCGCGAGCTCCACGTCGAGACGACCGAGTCTATGGCCACGCCATCGGCGTCGAGCCACACGACCTTCCAGTCGACGGCGATCTCGCTCGAGGTGGTGTTCACCATGTTCGCCTGGAAGGTGTAGAAGTCCGAGGCGCCCTTTGTGCACCGTATGTCGGTTATGCACACGCTGGTGCCGAGGTCCTCGGCTATCGTGACCCTCCTGTCCGGCGGCGGAACATTCGTCGCCACGCATCCGCACAGCGCGACCGCGCCGAGGGCGGACATGGCCAGTTTTGCGATTCTTGTCATGTTTCCTCCTTTTAGGTTATGCCGACATAATACCATTTACGCGCGCCGTACGCAACCGCAAATGCGAAAGTCCGCCCTCAGAAGAAGAGGTCGCGCTCGCCGCGGCAGGTCGCCTCGTACTGCTTCATGACAGTCGGATAGAACTTCGGCAGCCACTCCTTTATGCCCGCGAGCTCCTTCTCGATGAGCGCGTCGCCGATGCGCCTGGTCTCGTCCGAGGCGAAGTCGTCCAGCCACTCGCGGAACGTGAGGACCGCGTTGATCTTGCAGAACTTGCCCTCGCGTCCCGTCTTGAGCGCGTCCATGATGCACCCTCCCGTCCGCCCGCAGCGGTAGCCCGCGGTGCAGAAGCTGGTGATCGTCCCGCGCGAGGCGAGGTAGCGCACCATCTCGTCTATGGACCTGTTGTCGCCGAGCATGAACTGCTGGCGCTCCTTCTCCTGGTGCGCCTCGTTCGCGAAGTCGCTGTAGCCCTTGATCGCGATGTTGGAAGAGCAGTCGAGCTGCGTCATGCCGTGGTCGAGGACTCGGTTGCGGCTCTCGGGGCTCTCGCGCGCCGTCACGATCATCCCCGTGTACGGCACGGAAAGACGCGCGATCACGAGGATGCGCGCGAAGGTGTCGTCGTCGATGAGCCACGGGCTCTCCTCGGGGACGCGCGTGCCGCTCGCCGGCTCGAGGCGCGGGAACGACAGCGTGTGCGGCCCGATGTTGAACCAGCGCTCGAGGTCGCGCGCGTGCATGATCGTCGCAAGCAGCTCGAAGCGCCAGTCGCACAGTCCGTAGAGGACTCCGAACCCGACGTCGTCCACGCCGGCCTCGAGGCAGCGGTGGAAGCACGTCGTGCGCCAGTCGTAGTTGCCCTTCACGCTCCACGACGGATGCATCTCCTCGTAGAGCTTCCTGTTGTACGTCTCCTGGAAGACCTGGAACGTCCCGATGCCGACGGACCTCAGCACCTTCAGGTCCTCGACCGGAAGCGGCGCGGCGTTGACGTTCACGCGGCGTATCCCGACGGGCGCGCCGGTGCGGGGGGCCTTAACCTTGCGGTTGTAGCACGTCTCGATCGTCTCGGCGATGTACTCCGTCGAAGTCGTCGGATGCTCCCCGTACACCGCGATGAGGCGCTTGTGCCCGATGCGCCCCGCGAGGACGTCGATCTCCTCCTTGAGCTCGTCCATCGTGAGGACGCGGCGCTTCTGCGCGGAGTTCCCCTCGCGGAAGCCGCAGTACCTGCATCCGTTCACGCAGAGGTTGGACATGTATAGCGGCGCGAACATCACGATGCGGTTGTCGTACACCTTCTTCTTGATGCGGTCCGCCGCCGCGCGCATCTCCTCGAAGAGCGCGGGGTCGGTGACGGACATGAGGACCGCGGTCTCCTCGGGGAGGAGAGTCTCGCACGTCGACTCGCTCTTGGCGATTATCTCGCGCACGCGCACGGGATCCGCCGGCTTCTCGGCGATCTCGGTTATGCAGCGGTTTATCTCCGCCTCGTCGATGAAATGCCTGCCGCCGGGGAGGTACTTGTCTATCTCCTCCTGTACGACGAAGTTCCTGCGGTAGTCGTCAGCGTCCCTGAACTTCCTGATTTTAGAAACATCAGCCATTTACAGTTGAAAGTTTAAAGTTGAAAGTTTAATGTTGAAAGCCGAAAGGACAGCAAGAAACCTTACCTGCGCGCGACGCCGGTGCGGCGCGCGGCCTCCGCAACCGCCGCGGGGACGATGTCGCGGAGCCGGCGGTCGAACGGCTTCGGAATGATGTAGCCGGTGCCGAACTCGAGCGTCTCGTTCGGATAGATCGCCTTGACCTCGTCCGGGACCGGTTCGCGCGCGAGCATCGCGAGCGCGTTCGCCGCCGCGACCTTCATCTCGGTGTTGATCGTCGTCGCGCGCACGTCGAGCGCGCCGCGGAAGAGATACGGGAAGCCGAGCACGTTGTTGATCTGGTTCGGATAGTCGCTCCTGCCGGTGACCATCACGTACTTCCTGCCCTTCAGCGCCTCAGCTACGGCCTCCGGCGGGACCTCCGGGTCGGGGTTCGCCATCGCGAAGATCGCGGGGAAGTCGCCCATCGTCTTCACGTCGTCGCCGGTGAGCACGTTCGCCGCGGAAACGCCGATGAAGACGTCAGCCCCGGCGAGCGCTTCCTTCAGCGTCTTCTTGTCCGTGTCGACGGCGTGGCGCGCCTTGTAGGGGTTGAGGTCGGTGCGGTCCTTCCTGATCGTGCCCTTCGAGTCGCACATCGTGACGTCGACTACGCCTGCGGCCTTGCACATCTCGCAGATGCGGATTCCCGCCGCGCCCGCGCCGTTCATCACGATCTTGAGGTCCTTGAGCTCCTTCCCCGCGAGGTGCGCGTAGTTCATCACGCCGGCGAGCGAGATGACCGCGGTCCCCCACTGGTCGTCGTGGAACACGGGTATGTCGAGCGCCTTGTCGAGCTTGTCCTCTATCTCGAAGCACGCAGGCGCCGCGATGTCCTCGAGGTTGACGCCACCGTACTGAGGCGCGAGCGCCATCACCGCGTCGATGACGCGCTGGGGGTCGGTCGGACCGGTGTCCTTTCCGTCCCTGCGGCAGTGCGCGAGCGGAACAGGCCAGGCGTCGACGTCCGCGAACGCCTTGAAGAGGACGGCCTTGCCCTCCATCACCGGAACGGACGCCGCTGCGCCGAGGTCGCCGAGCCCGAGTATCGCCGTGCCGTCCGAAACGACGGCCACGAGGTTGCGCTTCGCCGTTACGTCCCACGCCGCCTTCGGATCCTCCGCGATCGCCTTCACCGCGTGCGCGACGCCGGGTGTATAGGCGAGGCAAAGGTCGTCCTTCGTCCTGAGCGGCTTCGGGAGCGCGACCGCGACCTTTCCGCCGAAATGATACTTGAGAACCTCTTCCCTGTCGTATGCCATTTTTTATATCTCCTTTTCTTCGAATTTGAAATGGGTCACCCTGACGCCGGTCGGACCGAGCGTCTCCTTCACGACCTTGAGCCACGCGTCCGTCACCTCGCAGGCCACCACAACCGAGTCAACGTTCAGCCGGTTGATTATCTCGGGCGCCTCGAGAAGCGTGCCGTACACCTTGATACCGCCCACGTACTGTCCACGCAGCAGGATGTCGTCGTCCATCAGCCCCACGATCATGCGGTCGTTCGCGTTCGTCGTCCTTACGAGCTCGCGCCTGTACGCGCGGTACCTCAGCCCCGCGCCGTAGACGAGCACGCGCGAGACGTCCTTGCGGCCCTTGAGCCGCGAGCAGTCGAGGGAGTAGAACACGTCCCTCACGACCGGGCGCGCCAGCCGCGCCGCGGCTATGAGCAGGAAGGACACGAGGAAGTAGACGAGCGTCGCGCCTGCGATCTCCGCCGGGGCGACGTCGTCCGGAACGACGTTCGGCGCACAGCAGAGCCCTATGCTGCCCGCGACGGCGCCGGCGGCGCATGCGACGAGCATCCTCGCGAAGTTGGAAGTCATCGCGCGCGACCACACGGTCACGTAGGTGCGGAAGAATATCAGGAACGCGAACGACGCGGTGACGCGTATCGGAAGCGCGACGCGGCACTCGATCTTGGTCACGGGGAACTGCATCACGTAGAGCATGACGAAGAACGCCGTGACGAGCGCCGCGGCGTCGAAGACGACGTAGAACGGGACGGAGAGCTTCGCCCAGCGGCGGCGGGCGGACGTGGCCCTGTCGCGCGCGAAGGAGGCGAGGAGACGCCCCGCGTCGAAGAGCTCGACGCGCGCCATGTCGCGGAAAACCACGACGCATCCGACGGCGAACGCCGCGAGCCAGAGCCCGGCCGAGCGCGACTTGAGCATCATGCCGCCGAGTCCGAACAGCACCGCGACGAGCGTCATCAGGTAGAGTATCCACGCCGTCTTGCGCTGGTTCAGCCCCGTCGAGCGCAGGATGCGGTGGTGAAGATGGTCGTGGTCGGCGGACATCACTCGGTCGCTGTCGCCTGCGGACGCCTCGCGCCTCTCCCGCCTCAGTATGACGTGGCGTATCGAGCGGCGCAGGATCGCGAGCGAGGTGTCGAAGATCGGCACGCCCATCGCGAGCATCGGGACGCCGACCGAGACGAGGAACGAGTTCGGGGTCTGCGTCGCGAGCGGAAGCGTCGCCACGAGGTAGCCGATGAGCATCGAGCCGGAGTCGCCGAGGAAGACGGACGCGGGGTTGTAGTTGTAGCGGAGGAATCCGATCAGCGCGCCGGCGAACGCGAAGTGGAAGAGCGTCTGGTCGGGCTTGCCGACGAACAGCAGCGACCCGGCCATGCCGAGGGTGGCGATGAGGGCGATTCCCGAGGCGAGCCCGTCGAGTCCGTCGATGAGGTTGAACGCGTTCACCGCGCCGACGATCCAGAACACCGTCAGGACGCAGTCGACCGCAGCGGGAAGCGCCGGCCACAGGGTGCTGAATCCGAGCCCGCCCCAGAACCACGTTGCAGACGCAACAACGACCTGCCCGAGCAGCTTGAGCTTCGGCGGAAGGCTCCACTTGTCGTCGGCGAGGCCTATAAGAAACAGGACGCCCGCGAGCGCCGTCACGCGCACGGGATGCACGCCGACCCCCGAGCCCACCCAGCGGCTACCCGTCGCGAGGACGTAGACGATGAACGAGCCGAACAGCCCGAGGAAGAGCGCCACGCCTCCGCCGCGCGGAATCGGCACCTTGTTGATCCTGCGCGGGTCCGGCTTGTCGACCATTCCGAGCCTGCGGTTGACCTCGCGCACGATCGGCGTAAGGACGAGCGTGAGCGCAAGTGCTGCGAAGAACACTATCGCGAACGGCGTCAGCCGCAAGAGGAGATTCGTCATTTCGCGCCTCCTTCGTCACCGAACCTTATCTGCGAGAGGAGCCACGCGAGGCCGCGGTCGTCCGCGCGCGACGCGTGCACGCTGACCATCACCCACCTGTCGATGCGGTTGAGGAGGCTCCTGTCGAGCACGTCGCGGAAGATGCGCGCGACGTGGCTCGCAGTCGAATACCCCTCCTGGTTGAAGAACGTGTACGCGAAGCCGCACGACGGCGAGTCCTTCGCCGAAAGCTCTATCATGCGCCAGTCGCGTCCGCCGACCTCGTGCGTGCGCGGATTGCGCATCGCGAAGCCCTGCGCGGGGAGGCACAGCTCCGGACGGTGTATCGAGCTCTTCGACTTGCCGCCAACCACGAGCGAGACGACCATCCAGTCCCCGCTCGGCGCGACGTAGCGCCGCTTTATGATCGTCGTGTCCGCGGGAAGGACAGTGAGCTCCGCCTCGGAGGCGCCGAGCTCCTCCGACTCGAACCCGGGAAGCTCGCCGAGCGAGACGCAAGGCGCCTCCGCGACGACGACGTCGGGCGTCGCCGCCTGGTAGAACATGAGCGGAACGATCAAGGCGACGGCGAGAACGGGGACGAGCAGCGAAGATGAAATCCGCAAGCCGTCAGTCGACTGTCGACCATCGACATCCGACTGCCGGCTGCCGGCTGCCGGCTGCAGCGCGTCATTGCCCCTTTCGAAGAGCCTCGTTATCGCCTCGCCTGTCGCCACCATCAGGAGAATCGCCACTGCGAAGACGACGAAGCCGGAGTAGTCGTGGTAGAAGCCGGTGGCGAAGTCGGACGAGGCGTAGTTTGCGACGAGGACGATGGAGAGGATGCGCGCGACGTTGCCGAGGATCGCGATAGGGACGGACGCGGCGAACAGGATTCCCCTTCTCAGCCACGTCGGCTGCGTGAAGTACGCAT
>JAFPDR010000184.1 GCA_017389885.1 Kiritimatiellia bacterium | reverse complement strand
ATGTACATCCGGTCCTCGTACCAGTCGAGCGTGTAGGTGTGGAATCCGTTCCACGGCTCCATCCCCGGCTTGTTCGCCCTGATCTCGCCTCCGCCCGTCACCTTGTGGTGCTCGTTGGACTTGTAGTTCTTCTCGCCCGGATTCGGTCCGCGGTCCGCGGTGTGCAGGCACGCGGCGACGCGCGTCGGGTTGTTGCCCCAGATCTCCACGAGGTCGATCTCGCCGCACGCGGGCCAGTTGAGGAACTTCGGGTCGTCCTTCGGCAGGCGGAGGTTGCCGCCGAGGAACCAGAGCGCCGGCCACGCGCCCCATCCGCCCGGCATCTGCGCGCGGAACTCGACGCGTCCGTAGTGGAACGTCCGCACGGACTGGAGGTCCGCCGAGGTGTACTTCGCGAACTCGCGCTGGCGGTACCATCCGCCGAGGTGGCGGTCCTTGTAGAGCGGATTCGGCCACTGCTCCTTCCGCGCCGTGATGGTGAGGACTCCGTCCTTCACGCAGCAGTTCTCCACGCGGTTGGAGGTGTAGTACTGCGGCTCCTGGTTGCGCAGGAACCCGACCTCCGGCTTCCAGTTCGCGGCGTTGGGCGCAGTGCCCTTCCCGTCGAACTCGTCGCTCCACGCGAGCTTCCATCCGTCGGACGAATACGTCCGCCTCGGGTCCTTCTTGGGGTCTTTTGCATCTGCGGCGGCAGCCGCGAGCGCGCACGAAAGCGCAGACACTGCGATTACGAGTTTTTTCATTTCAATATCTCCTTGATGTTTGCGGGCATTCTACAAAACGCCCGGGGAAATGGCAATAATCGTGTCGCCGGTGTGCGCGAGGACTGCGTTCTGCGCATTCGGCGCAGCGGGCTTCCCGTTGACCTCGACCTTCTCGCCCGGCGCAAGGCGGAGCCAGATTTCGCCCGGCTCGCAGATGTCCTTCGGCTTTTCGGCGAAGACAAGGCGGTATTCGCCCGGCTTGTCCGCGACGGGCACGAGGCGCGTGTTCCGCGCGCGCGCCTTGTACGCGGCGTTGTTGCCGAACGTGTCGACGTGCAGGCGGTCGCGCCGTTCGGCGACAAGCCTCAGAAGCGATTCGTACACCTCTACGGACGGGATCGGATTCCATCCGTCGCCGCTGTCTCCCGTGCCGACGCCGTGGATCATGCAGCAGCTGACGTTGTTCGAGACGACGATCTTCTCGTCGAGCTGTTTGCGGTATCCCTCCTCCGTGTCGGTGCGTCCCGTGGCGATGCGGAGGTTCTCGCGCGTGTAGATGCGCGCCGTCGAGATGATGCGCCCCGTCCAGTCGGGATAGGCGTTCCCGGCGAAGGCGTACGTGCGCACCTTCTGCCCCGTGTGCGACTCGAGCGCCTCGCGCGAAAGCTCGATCTCGCTCCACACCGTGGGCCAGTTCGGCTCGCGCATCGCGAAGAGCTCGGCGCGCGTCTTGCCCTTCATCATCTCCTTCGTGAGCCCGGCGGACTCGAGGTCGCGCATGTTCCGGTGGGTCTTGGTGTGCGAGGCCATCTCCATGCCCTTGCCGGCCATCTCCTTGACCTCGGCCCACGAGCAGTACTTCTTCGCGCGGCCCTCGCCGTCCTGCTCGACGCGGTCGGTGATGATGAAGAACGTCGCGGGCATGCCGTACTTCAGGTGCATCGGCAGCGCGGTGGTGTAGTGGGAATACGCCCCGTCGTCGTAGGTAAACGAGAACGCCGCCATCTTGCCTTCGAGGACAGGCGATATCTCCATGCCGAACGCCGCATACGCGCACGCCAGCACCGTCAATGCACTCAGTTTCTTTCTCATCGTTCTTTCCTTACAATAAACCACTCCATCTCGGTGCGTCCAACCAAGGAGGTGCGGCGTCTCGCCGCGCCCAACCCAAGGAGGTGCACCGTCTCGGTGCGCCACGTGGGCAGGCGGCGGAGCTGGAAGCTCCACCTCCTTGGCTACCGCACGAGAATCGTCAGCCCGACGCCATTCACGACAAGCGAGCCGCCCACGGCCGAGGAAGTGTTGGTGCACGGCGAGACAGCTGCAATTGTCAGCGGACGATGATGGTGAGTCCACTATTTGACTTGACCGTCATCTTAATGGACGTCCCATCCTGCACGAGCTTACATGTGCCCTTGCCCGTGACCGAGATATCCGCGTCCGCAATCGTGCCGGTGATGGAATTCGCCGTCAGGATCGTGTACGTCCCGGGAGTAAAGCCCTCGGGCAGCGTCACCGCGAACTTCGTCCCGGGGTTGATTGTGACCATCGAAGTAGAGGTCATCACCGCACGGTCCGCCGGCAGCGGCAGTTCGCACGCGAGCGTGGCGGCATTGTCGAAGGTCAGCGTATTCGTGAACGACACGGAAGCAGTCTCGCCGCGGACCTTGAACACCGTGTTCAGACAATCTTGATAACCAATACGAGTGACACGACCATCCGTCATCGTGCCGCCGTCGATAAGCAGGAGGTCGTCTTCCGAATGCCAGCCCACGTCAAACTCCTGCGTCGACGACGGACAGTTGAGAATGCCGTTTTTCGCAACGACGACGGCGTTGCTCTTCGAATGCATCGTATCCTTGCCATTGTCCGCGCCGAGCGTCATGTAGCCCGTGATCGTCAACGTCGCATTCGTCACCAGACAGACATTGTTCGTCGAATTCTGATAGCCCCAGCGAAACGAGCCCGTCTCGAACGTGGAGCCGTTGCGGATGATGAACTGGCTGTTGTGGAGACCGCTCAGCTGAAGGCTGGTGCTGCTCCTCCCCGAGGCGGCCTCATCCAGGATTAGCTGGCAGTTATCTCCAAGCATTCCTAACACGCCAGTGAAGGAAAACGAGCCGTTCTTGAACGAGTAGACAAGATCATTCGGCTTGGTGTACCAAGACATCTGTTCTTCAATACGACCTCCATTTTCGCAGTAGATGCGTCCACCGACGCCGCGGATTTGCGTACTTCCTCCGGTCTTCGCGAACTTGCTGCCCTTCCCTGTGACAAGAACGGTAAAGGAGTCGGTGTTCATCGCACTGGCCCCCGAAGCCGGCAACCGCACGGGCATGATGAATTCCGCGCCGTTCGTAATGATCAGCGTCGACGCCTGGTTCATCTGAAGATCATGATACGTCGTCGTCTGGTTGTTCGTCACGGCAATGCCGTCCACGACGAGAGTCGAACCGCCCGTCACGTAGACGGACTGACGTCCCGAACCCACATTCGCCGGCACTTTATTGGCCTCGGCCCCGCTTGATGTATTGCCGGTCACCATGACCTGCGTTGCGCCCGCCTCCTTGAGCGTCACCTTGCCACCGCCGTACACCCAGATGTTGGAAACGCTGACGGCCTGGTCGATGCCCACCGAAATCGCAGCGGATGCACCAACCGTGAAGAGCGCCGCATCACCTTCGCCCGGCGCCACGCCGCCGACCCAGTTCTCGCCGACGGACCAAGAGCCCGATGTCTTCTCCGCATCCCAGCTGATCACACTGCCGGCGATCGCGCACCAAGTCACGCTTATCACAGCGAATCCAAGCAGAAGTTTCATTGGCCCTTCCTTTCTTTGCTTTACTTGCCACTCTGTGTATAGTAGCGCACCCAGTCGACCTTCATCTCCATCGGGAACTTCGCGACTAGTATCACCTTGCCAAGCATCTCGGTCGGCAGAGCGAGACCGAAATTCGTGCCGTAGACCTTCGGCATGAGTATGTTTCATTGCCTTTGCTCCTTTTGTATCACGTTGCTTCTGACGACATTCTACCACTTCTGGT
>JAFPDR010000183.1 GCA_017389885.1 Kiritimatiellia bacterium | reverse complement strand
GAGCCGTCGCAAGGCCGATGTCGACGAGCTGCTCCGCCGTCGGATCGGGAATGACCGCGCAGTCGCCGAACGCGAGCACGCCGTCTCCGGAAGCCGTCGGCTTCTTGAGGTCGAGGATGAAGCAGCTGGACGCCGTCTTCACGCCCTTCTGCGTGCCAAGCGTGTGGAACGCCGCGCGCAGCATGTCGCCGGTGGACGCGATCGAGCCGGCGACGAGTCCGTCGACCCGCCCGAGCTTCACCATCATTCCGCCGAAGTAGATGCGCTTCGTGCGGAGCGTCTTCTGCGCGCCCGCGAGGTCGATGATCTTCTGCTTCTCGGCGGGCTTCTTCGACTCCTTGGCGTTCCACGCCTCGAGATACGCGTTCTCGAGCTCGGCGTCGCCGGCAGTGTAGTCGATCGTCTTGATGCCGCGCTCGGCGAGCTTGAGGCCCGCCTTCTCCTCGGCCGCCGCGATCTCCTCCGCGGTGCCCAGGACGACGGGCGTGCAGATCTTGCGGTCGACGCACGCGCACGCTGCGGTTATGACGCGCGGGTCCATGCCCTCGGGAAGAACGACCGTGCCGTTCAGCTTCGAGGCCTTTTCGATGATTTCCTTGATGGCGTTCATAATAGTAGGGTCAATTAGGGTCGATTAGGGTCAATTAGGGTCACTTCCCCAGCACCTTCACGGTGTCGCGGGCGATCATGAGCTCCTCGTTCGTCGGGATGATGACGACGGGGATCTTCGAGCCCTTGGCGGAGATGACCTTCACCTCGCCGCGGACCTTGTTCGCCTTAGGGTCGAGCTTGACGCCGAGCGCGCCGAGGCGGCGGATGATCCGCTCGCGGACCTCGCTCGAGTTCTCGCCGATTCCGCCGGTCATGATGATCGCGTCCGCTCCGCCGACCACCGTGTTGTACGCGCCGATGTAGAGCGCGACGCGGTAGGCGAGCATCTCGAGCGCGAGTTCGGCGGCCTTGTCGCCCTTCTCGGCCTTCGAGCAGATGTCGCGGCAGTCGCTCGACCCGGCGAGGGCGAGGAGCCCGGACTTCTTGTTGAGCAGGACGTCCATCTCCGCCGGGGTCTTCTTCTCGGCCTCCATGATCGCGAGGACGGCCGCGGCGTCGATGTCGCCGCAGCGCGTTCCCATGACCATTCCGGCGAGGGGCGTGAGGCCCATCGACGTGTCGACGACTCCGCCGTTCTTGATCGCGGCGAGCGAGGAGCCGTTGCCGAGGTGGCAGGTCACGAGGTTGACCTTCGAGAGCGGCTTCTTGAGGAACTTGGCGGCCGCCTGGGTGATGAACTTGTGCGAAGTGCCGTGGAAGCCGTACTTGCGGATTCCCATCTTCTTGTAGTACTTCGGATCGATCGCGTACATTCCCGCGCAGTCGGGCATCGTGGCGATGTGGAAGGCCGTGTCGAAGACGCCCACGTTCGGGACGCCCTTGAAGATCTTCTCGCACGCCTCGACGCCGCCGAGGTTCGCGGGCATGTGCAGGGGCCCGAACTTGACGAGCTTCTTGGCCTTCGCCATGTTCGCCTTGTTCATGAGCGCGGAGTCCTTGAAGACCTCGCCTCCGTGGAGGATGCGGTGTCCGATCGCGTCGATGCCCTTCGCGGCCTCGCCGAGGTCGGCGACGACCTGCGCGAGCGCGGCGGCGTGGTCCTTGGGACCGCCGCAGCCGATGCGCTCGACGAGGCCTTTCGCGAGACGGGTTTCCGACTTCATGTCGAAGAGCTGATACTTGAGCGAGGAGCTCCCCGAGTTGATTACCAGTACTTTCCTTATTGCCTTTTTCATGATTGCCTGTTTCTTCTTACTTCTCCAGCTTCACCTTGAAGAACCCGCTCGAGAGGTCGACGTCTCCGCCGAGGTCGAACGTGTAGTTCGTCGTCGTGCGGTAGATCGTGACCTTCTTGGACGCGATCTTCTTCCACGTGCCGCCGAGCTCGTCGCAGTGCAGCACCGAGCAGGTGAGGTCGAGAGACTCCGCGCCGGACGGGATCGTGTAGATCTCGGACGTGACCGCGGCGGCGCCGCTCTGCTTGCCCTCCGAGTCGGCGGTGATCTTCACCGTGCCCGCCTCGCGGTCGAGCTCGATCGAGGTGATCTCGACGGAGACCGGATCGACGGAGACGTTGCCGCCGGCGGAGTTGAGCGCGCTCTGCACCTGCGAGTCGCTGCCCGTCGCGTTGGTTCCGAGGAGGAGCGCGGCGACGCGCGGCGACTGGAGGTTCGTCGTCGTCATGACGGCGAGACCGGACGAGTAGGAGCCCTTGGCGGTGAGCGACTGCGTGAGCGACTTGCGCATCGCGAAGCCGCCCGCGTTCTGGTCGATCTGCGCGGCGCCGTACGCCGTGAGGTTGCCGTTCTGCTCCCACTCCCACGCGTCGGGCAGGCTGTCCTGATCGGTGTCGCAGTCCTCGATGAAGACCGGGATTATGTCGCCCTCGCCGTAGCCCGGACCGACCGTCACGCTCTTCGGGGTGAAGATCGTGCCGGTCCTGGTGTCGCGCGTGCAGTAGCAGCCCCACGACTCCCACGTCGACTTGCGGTCCGCCTGGTCGGTCCAGAACGACAGGCTGCCGTTCTGATCCGTGTCGACGAACGCGCGGATGTAGTAGGAGCCGGCCTTGAGTCCGAGGATCTTGGCGTTTGCCGTCTTGATCGCGGACGTCGAGGAG
>JAFPDR010000182.1 GCA_017389885.1 Kiritimatiellia bacterium | reverse complement strand
CGGAATACCCGATGATCTCGCGCATTTCCCTTATGCGCGCGGCCATCTCCATCAGATTCGTCTTTGCCTCTGTATTCATGTTCTCGCCAATTATCTGGAAATAATTGGTGTATTATACCATATTTCGGCGGACCGCGCGCAGCCGGGGGTCGAGACGGAGGACTCTCCTCCGGCACGCCCAGCACATGTAGGCGATGGTGACGAAGAAGGACGCGGGGACGCGCGGACGCGACGCGATCCTGACTCCGAGGAGAGTCGTCTTCCCTCCAAGCCCCATCGGACCTATCCCGAGCGAGTTCGCGTCCCTGAGCATCGCGCGCTCGAGCTTCCTGAGCGCGGGGTCGGGCGACTCCCCGGACGCGTCGAGCGGCCGCAGGAGCTGCTCCTTCGCGACTTCGTAGGCCGTCGCGCGGTCTCCGCCGATGCAGACGCCGAGAATCCCGGGCGCGCAGCCGTATCCCTGCGTCTTCTGCACGGCGTCGAGGATGCACTTCCTCACGCCCGCGAGGTCGCGTCCCGCGCCGAGGGCGGAGTCGGGCAGCGAATACTGGCGCGACATGTTCTCGCTTCCGCCGCCCTTGAGGACTAGCTCCACGCAGCCCTTCTCCATCCAGTCGACGTAGTGCACGACCGGCGCTCCCTCCGCGCAGTTGTCGTCATACGACTTCCCAGTCACGGAATCGATGCAGTTCTTCCGCAGATGTCCCCGCGCAGTGGCAAGCGCCACGGCCTTCTTTATGACGGCAGGGGTGACCCTGCGGCGGAGAGACTCGTCGACGTAGAACGCGAGCGTGCCCGTGTCCTGGCACAGCGGCGAGAGCGCGGAGCGCGCGAGGCGCACGTTGTCGAGGATCGTCCTGAGGACGACCGCGGCGGATGCGCCGCGGTCCTCGCGGCGCAGCGCCGAGGCGAGCGCCTTCTCTACGTCCGCCGGAAGCGACGAGCTCGTGTCGCGCACGAGTCCCGCCAGCCTCTCGACGATATCCGACGCGCGCGCCATGTCAGAGCACTTCGCAGGGCGGAAGCTCGCCTACGATCGGACGCGCGTACTCGAGGAACGCCTCGGTCACGTCGTGTCCGTTCTTCGCGATGTACTCCTTCGGGACGCTGCGCGTGTACTTCGCGGCGTTGGCGATCGGCACCGGCGCGAACGCGACCTTGTACTTCTTCGCCTCCTCGCGCACGATCGCGACCGTGCCCTTCGGAAGCTCTCCCTTGAGCGCCGCCTTCACGGCGACCGCGCCGGCCGCGCGCGCCTCGGCCTGGTCGACCTTGGACGCGATGCCGGGGAACGAGCGCTGGAGGTACCCGAACGTATCGGCCCTAACGCGCTTTACGCCGGCCTTCTCCTTTAGGATGCGCGAGAGCGCGTCGCCGAGAGCGCCTGTTCCGGACATCTGGACGTTGCCGTGGCTGTCCTTCTCGCCGGACCCGAGCTTCGCGCCGATCGCGACGCCGTCCTTGCCGCGGATTCCCTCCGAGACCGCGCAGACGCACCTGCCGAGCTTCTTCATGACGGCCTTCACGTCCTTGACGAACTTCTCCTCGGAGAACGGGACCTCGGGGAGGTAGATGAGGTGCGGGCCGTCGTCGGGACGGACGCGCGCGAGCGCGGACGCCGCGGTGAGGAAGCCGGCGTCGCGCCCCATGATGACGTCGATCTTGACGCCGCCGAGAGCCCTGTTGTCAAGGTCGTCGCCGCGGATCGCGGACGCGACGAAGCGCGCCGCGGAGCCGAAGCCCGGCGTGTGGTCGCAGGAGCGCAGGTCGTTGTCGATCGTCTTGGGGATGTGGTAGACGACGAGCGGATAGCCCTCCTTCTCGGCCTCCTCCGCGACGATGCGCGCGGCGTCCGCGGAGTCGTTTCCGCCGATGTAGAAGAAGTAGCCGACGTCCCTCTTCCTGAACGCCTCGAAGATCGCGCGGCAGTCCGCCGCGTCCGGCTTCTTCCGGCAGCTTCCGAGCGCGGACGAGGGCGTCTCGGCGATCGCCTCGAGCTTCTTGGCGGAGGGCTTCCTGAGATCGACGTAGTCGTCTCCGAGAATGCCGAGGATTCCGTGCCTCGCGCCGAGTATCTTGCCGATCTTGGCGCTCTTGCGCGCTTCGAGGACCGCTCCGACGAGCGACTGGTTGATAACCATCGAGGGGCCGCCCGACTGGGCGATGACCATGTTCATCTTTTTCATAACGCGGATATTATATCAAAAATGGCGGCAGAAGGCGTCGAGAAGCGCGCCGCGGGGCGATCCCCGCCTTTTCACTCCCAGACGAGGTCTTCGGCGGAGAAGACCGGGCCTTCGATGCAGCAGCGCGAGTTGCCGCGCACCGTCTTCTGGATGCAGGCGTAGCACGCGCCGACGCCGCAGACTATGTGGCGGTCCATCGAAATCCATCCCTTGGAGCCGGTTCCCGTCGCGCGCAGCGCCACGGCCTTGAGCATCGGATCCGGTCCGCACGCAAAGAGCTCGAACTTCCCGCCCTCTCCGCGCAGGCGTATGAGCTCGTCGTCCAGCGGATCGGTGACAAGCCCCTTCGCGCCCGCGCTGCCGTCGTTCGTGGCGAGATGCACCTTCACCCCGCCCAGCGCCTCGAAACGGTCCAGCGCGAGGAGGTCGTTCTTCGTGCGCCCGCCGACAAAGAGATGGATGGCGGGAATGGCCTGGACGCCTGACGCAAGAAGCCGCCTG
>JAFPDR010000181.1 GCA_017389885.1 Kiritimatiellia bacterium | reverse complement strand
GATCATCGACCTCCCCGAGAAGGTGCCGGACTACACAGGCAAGGAGCACAAGCAGGGCTACTACGAGAACAAGGACGCCCACACGTCGCGTCCGTACATGGACACCTGCCTCACGGCGCTCCAGCTGATGGTGTACTACCGCTACCTCCCGACGACGTCCGTAAAGGCGGGCGCGGACGAGGGCGCGGAGGACGCCGCGGGCGCGAAGGCGATGGACAAGTCCAACGACGTCAACGTGTCCGTCGACATCTGACGGCGGACGGCGGCATGAATATGCCGCCCTTCGCATAATGAGGGCATAGCGTTGGGCTTTTCGGCGTTCCTCGCTTTCAAGTACCTTAAGCCCAAGCGGTCCGTCGCTTCGGTCATAACGTGCGTGTCGATCCTCGGCGTGATGCTGGGGGTCGCCGCCGTTATAATAGTCAGGAGCGTCATGACCGGATTCGGCGACGAGTGGGAGAAGAAGATCCTCAGCTTCAAGCCGCACGTCTCGCTCATCCCGATGCGCGGACACGTCGTGCAGAACGAGGACGCGATCGCCGAGGCCGTGAGGTCCGTCGACGGCGTGACGTGCGTCACCCCCGAGATCGACACGCGCGTCATGCTGTCGTACAACGGACGCGTCCTCGCGCCGGTGCTGCTCGGGGTGGACGCGGATGCCTTCTCCGGCGCGTACAAGATCGGCGCTCCGCGCGCGGGTACCTTCGACCTCGACGGGGACTCCATCGTGCTCGGAGTCCACGCGGCGCGCCAGCTCGGATGCTGGGTAGGCGACGAGGTGACGGTCTACTCGCCGCGCACCCTCACCGCGCAGGACGAGGTGTACCTCCCGATCAAGTGGCGCGTCGCAGGCATATTCTCCTGCGGACAGTACGAGTACGACTCCGGCTATGCCGTCGCGTCGCTCGCCAACGTGCGCGACATCATGGGACTCGAGAGCGGTGTGTTCGCCGTCCACGTCAAGACCTCGTGTCCGACCGACCCCGCGAAGTTCCGCGCCCTCGTAGACGCTGTCCTTGAATCGGCCCAGGCGGCTCCCTCCGGCCCGCGGCCCCCCGTTCCGCTCCGCGCGCTGACCTGGCGTGAGGCGGACCGCGAGCTGTTTGCCGCGCTTGCCGTCGAGAAGAACATGACCGCTGTGCTGCTTCTCCTCATCTCGCTCGTCGCGCTCTTCTGCGTGATGAACACGCTGCTCGTCCTCACCGTGCAGAAGACGCCGGAGATAGGGCTCCTCAAGGCGCTCGGATTCTCCCGCCGCGAGATAATGGGCGTCTTCATGGTCCACGGACTCGTCCAGTGCACGGCCGGAATCGCCCTCGGGCTCCTCGCGAGCTGGGCGGTCCTCACAAATCTGCAGCGCATCGTCGAGTGGCTCGGCTCCATAGGCGTGCCGGTGTTCCCGGAGTCGGTCTACGGCCTCGCGGAGATTCCGCACCGCGTCATCGTCTCCGACATCGTGTGGACCGTCGCCATCGTGTATGCGTTCGGATGGCTCGCGTCGTTCATTCCGGCGCTGATCGCCTCGACAAAAGACCCCGTAAAGGCCCTTGAAACATGACAGTGCTTGCGACATCGGGCGTGACGAAGAAGTTCAAGATCCCCGGGCAGAAGCCGATCGAGGTCCTGAAGGGCGTCGACTTCTCCGTCGAGGAGGGCGAGAAGGTCGCGATCGTCGGACGCTCCGGCGCGGGCAAGTCGACGCTGCTGAACATCCTCGGCGGACTCCTCAAGCCCACGTCCGGCACCGTGACGCGTCCGAAGAACTTCGGCTTCGTCTTCCAGTCCTACCACCTCATGCCCGAGCTCACGGTCCTCGAGAACGTGCTGCTCCCCACGATGTCACGCCGCGCCGCGTCCCTCGCGGGCCGCGCGGAGAGCGCGGAGCGCGCGCGCGAGCTGCTCGCGAAGGTCGGACTCTCCGACCGCATGGACCATCTTCCCGCGGAGCTGTCCGGCGGAGAGCGCCAGCGCGTCGCACTCGCCCGCGCGCTCGTGACGGATCCGGAGCTCGTGCTTGCGGACGAGCCGACCGGCAACCTCGACGCGATGACAGGCGCGGACATCCTCAGGATACTCGCCGACCTCTCGCGCGGCGGAAAGACCGCGCTCGTGATGGTCACCCACTCCCCCGACGCGGCGGCGGTCTGCGACCGCACCCTCTCGCTCGAGAACGGCGTGCTCGTCGCGAAGTAGCGCCGACTTCCGCCGCCTGCGGGATTTGAGCGGGCTGATTATGCTATAATATATGGCATCTGAAAGGAAAGTCTGCAATGAAGATTCTCGTCACCGGCGGAGCCGGATACATCGGAAGCCACACCGTCGTCGAACTGCTCGACGCGGGGCACGAAGTCGTGGTGGTCGACAACCTCTGCAACAGCTCGAAGAAGTCGCTCGCGCGCGTCAAGAAGATCACCGGAAAGGACGTCAAGTTCTACAAGCTCGACATACGCGACGAAAAGAAGCTCAACGCCGTCCTCGACAAGGAGGCCCCGTTCGGCGCGACAATCCACTTCGCCGCGCTCAAGGCCGTCGGCGAGTCGACGAGGATTCCGCTCAAGTACTACAGCAACAACCTCGGCGGAACCTTCACGCTCCTCAAGTGCCTCGGCGAGCACGGATGCAAGAACATCGTCTTCTCAAGCTCCGCGACGGTCTACGGAGACCCCAAGAGCGTGCCGATCCGCGAGGACTTCCCGACGCCCGGCTGCACGAACGCCTACGGATGGACAAAGCTCATGATGGAGCAGGTGTTCAAGGACGTACAGAAGGCCGACCCCGAGTGGAACGTGGTCCTCCTCAGGTACTTCAACCCGATCGGCGCGCACAAGTCCGGGCTCATCGGCGAAGACCCCGCCGGAATCCCGAACAACCTCCTTCCCTTCGTCGCGCAGGTCGCGGTCGGACGCCGCCCCGAGCTCAGCGTCTTCGGTAACGACTATCCGACGCCGGACGGAACGGGAGTGCGCGACTACATCCACGTCGTCGACCTCGCGATAGGGCACCTCAGGGCCATCGAGAAGATCGAGAAGAACCCCAAGCTCGGGCTCAAGGTCTACAACCTCGGCACCGGACACGGCTATTCCGTCCTCCAGATCGTCAAGGCGTTCGAAAAGGCGTCCGGCAGGCCCGTGCCCTACAAGATCTGCCCCCGCCGCCCCGGCGACATCGCGGAGTGCTGGGCCGATCCCGCCCTTGCCGCGAAGGAGCTCGGATGGAAGGCCGAGCGCGGCATCGAGGAGATGTGCGAGGACACCTGGCGCTGGCAGAGCAAGAATCCGTTCGGATACGAGAAGCCGAAGAATGGTTAGGTAGTTAGGTGGTTAGGTGGTTAGGTAGTTAGGTGGTTAGGTGGTTAGGTAGACGAAGTGGTATCGATGGAATATGTCTTAGACGGTTTGGAGGCCGAGCTCGAACTTGAACGCGAGCTCGGAGTCCGCGCCGTCGAAATCGACCGCTCGCTGCTGAGCCCTCCGCCTGCCGCCGCGCCGACAGGTAGGGCTGGCGTTCCACCGCCAGCCGCGGACGGCGATGGAACGCCGTCCCTGGAGTGTAAAGGCTGTTGCGAGTAATTTAATGATTATTTTCCCTGACAGTTATGCTCCATCTCTGTCCTTGATAATAGCATTATTAGGGTTGTCTGTATTGTATATTGG
>JAFPDR010000180.1 GCA_017389885.1 Kiritimatiellia bacterium | reverse complement strand
TCCTGCTCCGCCGGTTTCAGCATCCGCAGCGCGTCGAGGTCGAGCTCGTTGAACGTCGTGCCCCACGCGCGCCACGGAACCGATCCCGCGCGCGGCGTTTTGCCGTCCGTGGCGAACAGCTCGAGCGCTCCGTCGTTCGAGGCGACCGCCTCGAGTGGAAACGATTTCCATTTCTCCCCCTCTATGCTCGAAAAGTGCGTCGCGGCAATCACCGCCAGAAACATTCCAGTAGTCATGTCTTTCTCCTTTTGTGGTAGCGGCTGTGATTCAGCGCAGCCGGTAGATGACGAGCGAAAGCGGCGGCAGCGTGTCGGTTCCTTCGAGCTTGAACGGCGCTGACGTCTCCTTGAGAGCCTCCGGCTCGGCAGGCGAATTGTGCGCGAGACGGTCCGGGCCAGTAAACACGGTGCGAGTGCCCGATCCAGCAACGCCGCGTATCTCGACCTGCTGCGCCTTCTCGGTGCAGTTCACGAGCTTGAGGATTATGTCGCCCGCGGCGCCGCGCATCGCACTCGCCTGCACGTTCTCGATGACGTTGTGGTTCACGCCCTTGCCCCATGCGAAGTTTGTGTCCGTCTCGTACGTCCCCGTCTCGACGGAAACCTTCAGCACCTCCCTGCCGCGGTTCTCGCTGAAGAGCTTCTGCACGTTCCAGCTCGGGGAGGCGAACGATCCGGTCGTCGTCGGATAGATCATGTTCGGCGTCCACGCCGTGTGCTGCGCGTTCGCGAAGAGCGGAGCGTACGCCGCAAGCTTCACCTGCGACTGGTTGCGCTCGATTCCGAGCATGAACGCCGCCTCGCCGATCGCGCCGCGCAGGGAGCCGTAGCGGTGCGTGTACGTGGTGACAGCGTACTCTCCGACGAAGATCCCGAAGTCGCCCTTCGGAGTGTCGTACTCGTGTGCGAGCGATGACATGAAGCGGTCGGGCGAGTCGTAGAAGTGGTCGTCTCGCATGTCCTTCGGATCGTCCACGCGCTTCGTCGACTTCCAGTTGTCGAAGACGAGCTTGACGTCGGGATATTTCTCGCGGACGGCCTTCGCGATGAGCGCGTAGCGCGCCTCGTAGTCCCTTCCGCCGTTCTCGTTGCCGATCTCCAGGTACTTGAGCCCGAACGGCTCGGGATGCCCCGCCGCCGCGCGCTTCGCGCCCCAGACGGAGTTCGTCGGACCGTTCGCGTACTCGATGCAGTCGAGCGCATCCTGCACGAACTCGTCCATCTTGTCCATCGGCACTGTCTCCTTGTGCGACATTCCGCAGTTTATGCAGAAGAGCGGCTTCGCGCCGAGCGCCTCGGAGAGGAGAAGGTATTCGTGGAATCCGACGCCGTTCGTGGACCAGTACTTCCAGATGTTCCACTGCGTGCGGCGGTTCCACTTGTCGCCGATCGTCGTCTTCCAGCGGTAGGCGTCCTTCATCGTATCGCCCTCCACCCAGCATCCGCCGGGGAAACGCACGAACGACGGCTTCAGGGCGGCAAGCCTCTCGACAAGGTCGCGCCGGAAGAGTCCCGCCACCGCATCCGCCGGGAAGAGACTGACGTGGTCCAGCTGCGCTTCCATGCCTTGGCGTCCGCCCTTCCGGTCCGGCGCGAAGCGCAGGACGAGCCGTGCCTGCGCCTCGTCATCGTTTGCGACGAGCGTCGCGGTAAACGCATGCCACTCGCCGTCGCCATGAACACCCTCGATCCGCGCCGTCGCAAGCGGCGGCTTGCCGTAGGCTTCCAGCGCAACGTCGACCGCCTTAACGCCGTCGCACTTGAGCGCGAAAGAGAGGTTGTACGAGGCGCCCTTCTTCACGCCCATGCCGAAGTAGCCCTCGTTGGCGATGCCCGCGCCCATCCGTCCGCGCACGGTCACACAGTGCCGGTCGTTCGCGTGCGCGCCGGGCTTGTCGCTCAGAAAGCACTCCGCGTTGCCGACGGGGTTCCAGTATTCCAGCGTCAGCTCGCCGCGCCGTCCGTTGCCGTCCTCGAAGGAGCGGTTGCGAACCATCTCGGCATAGACGCCTCCGTCGAGCGAAAGGTCGATGTCCTCGAAGAAGAGCCCCCAGAGGTCGGGCGACGCCTCGCCCACCACAGCGGACGGATCGACCGTGACCACGTTGACGGACGGCGCAGGCGCCGCGACGCCCTTCTTCGTCGCGGGGATGAACGGGATCGAGCCGTCTGGGTTGCGCACATAGCGCTCGATGCACGCCGAACGGCGGCAGTCCGCGCCGCCCTCGAGCGTGGCGTTGTGGTAGAGCATGTACCACTCGCCCTTGAAGAACACGCTGCCGCCGTGGATCGTGCCGGTTCCCTCGGCGCAGTCCATGATCTTCCCGCCGTACTTCCACGGACCGTGTATCGACTTCGCCGTCGAGTAAGCCCAGTACTCGGGAACGCCGCCCGCCGCGTATTCGAGATAGTACGTGTCGCCGAGCTTGTATATCCACGGCGCCTCCTCGAAGTTCGTGTCGATGGGCTTGCGCGCCCCCGCTCCCCGCGCCTTCTTGAGAGGCTTGCCGAATGCGGACTCCTCCATCAGCCCCGGGACGGGCTTCACCTCCGAGGCGAGCTCGACCATGTTCTCCTTAAGCTCCGCGTACCAGCATCCCGGCGTCCCGCCGCAGTTGCCCCAGAAGAGATACGCCTTGCCGTCGTCGTCGATGAAGACGGACGGATCGATATATCCCGCGCCGGGCCCGACTATCGGCTTTCCGATCGGATCCGACCACGGACCCTCCGGTCTATCCGCAACGGCAACGCCGATGCAGTCGCCGCGCGGATTGAGTCCGTACACCGCGACATACCAGTACCACTTTCCGTTGCGCTTGATCGCCTGGCTCGCCCACGCGCGGTTGTCGCCGAGCGCCCACTTGAAAACGGCAGGCGACATCACCGGACCAAGGTCCTCCCAGTTCTTGAGATCCTTCGTGCGCACCACGCCCCAGTCGCGCATCGTATAGCCGCGCGCATCTGGCTCGTCGTGTCCGGAGAATACGTAGAGCCAATCCCCGTCGACGACAGCCGCGGGATCGGGCGAGAAGCGCGTCTTCACGATCGGGTTCGATCCGTCGGACGTGAACGGCGCGTCGTCGCGCGGCGCAACGCGAAGGTAGTCGAAGTCGGCGAAACCGCCGACGCCCTCCTCGGTCGTAGAGAAGCAGCAGAGTCCGAAGCGGTAGCCGATGAAGTGCGGAATCGTGTAGACGAGGTCGAACGCATCGCCGAACGGCGTCCATCCCTTCCCGTCGAACGAATAGTAGAACTTGCCCTTGTCGGTCGACGCTGGAATCCCTCTGTAGTCAAGATTGTCGCCAGGAGTGAAGTCGCACACCGCCTTGAGCCACACCTTCGTCGCGCCGTCCGGAAGCGCCACCTTCTGCCGCTCGCGCACCGCGCGGTTGATGCGGACGTTCTGCTTGTCGCGCGTGGGCACGACGTCGGGCGACCAGAGGACAAGCTCCCTCTTCCCGCCGCGCACGCGGACCGCGGCAAGTCCGTAGAGCCGCTGCAGAAGCGTCAGCCCCGCGACATCGCCCTCCCTGAGACCGGAAACGTCGATGCACGTCTCGCCTTCGCACGCGGGGCCGAACGTCCGCTGCGTGAGCGTGTTGCGCGCCTGGAGAAGATCGCCGTCGACGCGTCCCGCCTTGATGCGCATGAATCCGCGGCGCTCGGAAAGCGACCAGTTGGCGTCGTC
>JAFPDR010000179.1 GCA_017389885.1 Kiritimatiellia bacterium | reverse complement strand
CTGGACGCCGTGTTCAGCAGCTCGCGCACGATGCAGCTCCCGAAGGACCGCGAGCTCCTCGACATAGTCGACCAGGACTACGAGGTCGACTCCCTCGGCGGAATCGCCACCCCGCGCGGCATGTCCGGCAGGATGCTCAAGCTCAACACCCTCCAGATCCACGCGGACCGCAACCGCATCAACGACGCGCGCACCGCGGCGGACGACGCGAAGCTCGAGATACGCGAGCCCCTCTTCGCCGCCACCTGCGCAGCAGAGGCCGTCCTCGAGGCGCACGAGAAGCGCAACGGCGTGCTGGTCCTGGACATCGGCGGAGGCTCCACCGGATACGCCGCGTACTCCGACGGACACCTCGCCGCGACAGGCGTGATAGGCGTCGGGGGAGACCACGTGACGAACGACATCGCGCACGCGTTCCAGACGACGAACTCCCAGGCCGAGCAGCTCAAGACAAACGAGGCGTCCGCGATAATCGGCGGCGCGGGGCTCGAACAGCAGCGCGTCAAGGTGCCCGGCTCCTCGCCGCTCATCGAGACGCGCACGATCTCGCGCCGCGCGCTCGACACAGTCGTTAACGCGCGCCTGCGCGAGCTCTTCACCGTCATCCGCGAGACGCTCGAGGACCTCGACCTCCTCAACCGCCTCCACGCGGGCGTGGTCCTCACGGGAGGCGGCGCGGCGATGCGCGACCTCGACGCGCTCGTCTCGCGCGAACTCGGGATGGGCGCGCGCATCGGAAGGCCCATCCACGTCGACGGACTGGAGAACGAGAAGTTCCCCGCCGCCTTCGCGGCGATCTCCGGCGCCCTTCTCTTCGCCAGCCGCAACTACGAGGAAAAAGGCGTGATCGACAGCCTGCTAAAGAGGTTCTTCAAATGAGCGACTCATCTTCAATGCTTCTCATAGGAATCGGCGGAGGCGGCTCCGCCATCGCACGCGGCGTGCGCCGCGCGTTCGGAGAGGGCCTCAGGTACCTCGCCGTCGACACGGACGCCTCCGGCGCGGACCGCGAAGACGAGCCGTTCGTGCTTATCGGCGGAGACAGGCTCTCCGGACGCGGCGCCGGCGGAGACGTCGTCGCCGCTCGTCTCGCCGCGGAGGACTCCATCTCCGCGATCGACCAGTCCCTCGAAGGCGTCAGGCTCGCTGTGATTACGGCCTCCCTCGGCGGAGGCACCGGAGGCGGCGCGACGCTCGAGGCCGTCAAGCACCTCTCCGAGCACGGCATTCCGTCCGTCGTCTTCGCGACGACCCCCTTCACCTTCGAGGGCGAGAACCGCCAGCGCACCGCGCGCGGCGTGATGTCGATGATCGAGGAGGCCGCGAACGCCACGTTCTTCATCCCCCTCGACAAGCTCGTCGGCGACGCGGAGACGATGGAGGACGGAATGCGCCGCGCCGTGGACACGATGGCCTCCGCCGTCACGCTCTTCTGGCGCCTCGTCGAGAAGCCGGGCTACCTGAGGCTCGACGCGGAGAGAATCCGCCACCTCCTCGCCAAGGCGGGGCGCGGCAGATTCGCCGCGGTCACCATGCAGGGCCCCTCGCGCGCGACGGAGGCGGTGGACGCGCTGACGCGCGCTCCACTTCTCGCCACAGGCTCGGGACCTGTCCGCGCGATACTCTGCGGAGTCCTCGCCGGAGACGACCTCAGGCTCAAGGAAATCGGCGACATATCGGACGGTGTCCGCGCCGCGTTCGGATCCCGCGCCGCCTCGTTCGAGCTCGCGACCGTGAACGACGAGGCGACGTTCTCCGGACGCCTCTCCGTCGTGCTGCTCCTCTTCGAGGCGAACCAGTCCGACGAGAACAAGGAGACCCCCGGCGGCGTCATGAGCCCGAAGCGCCGCAGACGCACGGGCGGCGGACTCGGCGTCGGCCCGCAGGGTCGCGGACGCTTCAACAACGCGGAGCCCACGATCTGGAACGGCGAGGACCTCGACATCCCGACCTTCCTGCGCCGCAACATAAGCATAGACGTCTAAATGACCGCAAGAGACGGACATGTCAGGGTTCTCCCGCTCCACGTCGCGAACAAGATCGCGGCCGGCGAGGTCGTGGAGCGCCCCGCGTCCGTCGTCAAGGAACTCGTCGAGAACTCCATAGACGCAGGCGCGGCGAACATACGCGTGGCGATAACGCAGGGCGGACGCAAGCTCGTCTCCGTCCAGGACGACGGATGCGGCATGTCGCGCGACGACGCGGTCCTGTCGCTCGAGCGCCAGGCGACCTCGAAGATACTCGACGTAGGCGACATCGAGGAGATCGACACGCTCGGCTTCCGCGGCGAGGCGATCCCCTCCATCGCGTCCGTCTCGCGCTTCTCCATAACGACGCGCCGCCACGACTCGGACGAGGGAACGCTCGTGGTCGTCAACGCAGGCTCGCTCGCCGAGGTGAGCGCCGCAGGATGCCCCCCCGGCACGCTCGTCGAAGTGCGCGACCTCTTCTGCAACGTCCCCGCGCGGCGCAAGTTCCTGCGCTCCTTCCCCACAGAGGAGGGACACGTCAAGAACGTCTTCACCGTCCACGCGCTCGCGCATCCGGCGATCGGCTTCACTCTGACGGTCGACGGACGCGAAATATACCGCCTCGCGCCCGCCGCGACGCTCGCGGACCGGCTTTTGGACGTCTTCGGACCGGACTTCACCGAAAAACTACTCCCGCTGGGGACGGACCCCAGGAAGACCGCGGTGCGCGTGACGGGCTACATAGAGCGTCCGAACCTCTCCGCGCCCACGCGCCGCGAGCAGTACGTCTTCGTCAACGGACGCCCCGCGAGCGCTCCGTCGATAGCGTACGCCGTCCGCGAGGCGTATCCGCGCCACCAGGGCGACGCGAAGCCGGCGCTTTTCCTCTTCATAGACCTTCCTCCGTCGCAGGTGGACGTAAACGTGCATCCCACAAAACGCGAGGTGCGCTTCCGCGACAACGTCGCCGTCAAGCGCGCGATCTGCGACGCCATCGAACACGCAATCAACATTCCAAGGCCGGTCGAGCCGCAACCCTTCAATGCACAGCCGACGATAGCCGAAATACACCAGCCGACAGCTGAACATGCGGCGACAGTCGACGTTCGCCAGCCGGCAGCGGGAATCGACGACCAACCTTCAACCTTTCAACCTTCAACTCCTAAGCCGGCACCGGTCGAGGTGGAGCTTCCGATAGCAGCCGACGATGACGGCGCGAAGCCGTGGAAGTGGTTCAGGTTTCTCGCGGCGACGGAGAGCGGATACATCATCATCGAGACGGATTCCGGACTCGTAACGGTCAATCCCCACGCGGCGCGGGAGAGGATAGCCTTCGAACGCCTGACGGATGCGGCGCGCGGCGGATGTGCCGCGCTCTCCCAGCAGCTTCTCATTCCAGACGCCGTGCGGCTTTCGCCGATAGAGGCCGCGAGGGTCGCGGCGGCGCTTCCCGACATAAGGGCGATGGGATTCCGCATAGAGGAGTTCGGACGCGACACGTTCAAGGTGGACGCGGTGCCGCAGATACTCGGCGGGATGTCCCCAGCGGACGTCCTGTCCACCATCGCGCGCGACCTTGCCGAGGGAGGGACGCGGCGCGGAGAGCGCTGGCGCGAGGAGCTCGTGGCGAAGTCGATCGCGAGGTCGTTCGCCGGTATGTCCGTTGCCGTCGACGAAAAAGGCGCGACGAAGCTCGTCGAGGAGCTCGCCGCGTGCAGGATGCCCTACGTCTGCCCGCGCGGGAAGCTGACGATGTTCTTCACCTCCACGCGCGAGCTCGACCGCAAGTTCTCGAAGAGCAGATAGCTCAGAACCTCGCGCGGAGTCCGATCTCGAACGTGCGCGGCTCGCCTACAAGGCACTCGTAGTAGTGGCGCGCCGTGTCGAAGTACTTCTCCCCGAAGAGGTTTCTGACGCCGAGCGTGAGAGTCCAGTTCTCCGGTCCGCCGAACTTCGAGAGCGGCATGGACACGTTGACGTCGAAGAGGTAGGAAGGGTCGAACCTGAGGTTCTTGTCCTGATAAACGCCGCGGACGCATGCGTAGCTCATCGAGCGGAACCTGAAGCCGCATCCGAGGACGATGTCCTCCAGCGGACCGGACGAGATGCGGTAAGAAGTGGAGAACGTCACCGCGTGCGCGGGGTAGCGCTCGAAGTCGCGCCCCTTCTCGCCCGGCGCGACCGTGCGGTCGGTGTACTTGTTGTACGCGTACATCGCCATCATCGTCCAGTCGTCCGTGATGTCGCCGGAAAGCGACAGCTCCGCGCCGCGAGAGGTGTTGCGCCCCTCCTGCTCGTAGTACGTCGTGTTGGCGATCTGCGAGGGCGTGTTCTCCTGCTCGATGCGGTATGCGGACGCGGTGAGCCACAGGCGCTCGAAGGTCTTGATCCTCACGCCTCCCTCGACCTGCGTCGCGTACCAGGGCTTCGTCAGCGGATCTCCGTCCGCGCCCTTCATGCTCAGCATCGGCGTGCGCGTCTGCGAGATGTTGCCGAAGAAGACGAGCCAGTCGAGCGGCTGGACGGAGATTCCGCCGCGCGGCGACACGCCGTGTCCGTCCTGCCCCGCCGTCCCCGCGGCGTCGTTCAGGTGGATGTAGTCGTACCTCACCCCGCCGAGGAGCGAGAACCAGCCCCATGTCACCGAGTCCTGCAGCGTTACGCCGTGGCGTGTGTTGGCCGCGGAGAAGACGGATCCGTCGCTGTAGCGCGTGTCGAGCTGCGTGAGGAAGCT
>JAFPDR010000178.1 GCA_017389885.1 Kiritimatiellia bacterium | reverse complement strand
GGCTCGGCAACGACGACTCGTGGGGGATGTCGTTCGACTTCGTGGACGCGAACACGAACAAGTTCGGCATCTCCATGCATCCCGTGGGCGATCCGAAGGGCAAGTTCAAGCTGACGCGCGAATGGCAGAAGTTCGAGATGGACTTCCCGGAAGTCGCCGGAAAGGACAAGAAGCCCCTCGCCTACCCCGTCAAGTTCGACGGCGTCAGCCAGAACAACTGGGGCGACCGCAACTCGCCGCCCAAGACGCGGCAGTTCGACGTGTACGACCTCCGGCTATGGACGGACATGGAGGGCGTCGCGGAGGATGAGCGTCCGTACAGCCTCTCGGTGTCTTATCCCGTGGTCGGCAACACGTTCTTCTTCGGAGAGGACAAGCCGAGGCTCGTGATATCCGCCGGAAGCTGGATCGGCAGGGAGCTCGAGCTCGGGTTCAAGGCGAAGGCGGTTTCCGCGGACGGGACCACGCGCGACATCGCGGTCCCCCCGCTCTCGATACTCGACTCCGCGAGCGCCGTCGTGACTCTCCCGTTCGACGAGCCCGGCGCGTACAAGGTCGAGATAACTGCCTCGGGCTTCCCCAAGCCCATCGTGGAGAAGTCGCGCTACGTCGTCTGCCTCAAGCCGCGCGAGCTGACGGAAGAGGAGAAGGAGGCGTCTCCGTACGGAATCAACGTGCACGGAGGCGGCTACGTCGGATACGAGAAGTTCGCGCGCCTCGGCTTCACGTGGGTGCGCGACTACGCGTACACGTGGGGATGGCTCCTGCGCGCGCGCGGCGACGGCAAGTACGCGGGCTGGCCGTGGTACCCCAAGATCGTCAAGGCCGCGGAGGACGTCGGGCTGAAGACGCTTCCGTGCCTGATGGGCGCGTATGCCGCGAAGATGGACGCGAAGGATGGCGACCCGAGCCTCACGCCGAGCACGGACTGGCGCCGCAGCATGGCGCTCGTCGTCTCCACGTTCGACACGCTAAGCGCGTTCGAGCTGGACAACGAGTGCGACACTCTGATGTTCCGCCACTTCGACGCGTACAAGCGCTACTGCGAGGCGTTCGGCGCGATCATGAAGGCGGCGCGCCCCGACGCGCGCGCCGTGTCGCCGGGCCTCGCCGGGATATACGTCGAGGAGACGCAGAAGCTCGTCGAGAGCGGCGCGTTCAAGGACATCGACGTGGTGAACGGACACCGCTACTGCGGCAAGGACGGCCCGGAGTACTCCAAGGCTAACCTGAACACCGGCATGAGCGAGGCGAAGCCCGCGTACCTCAGGGACGTCTGGCGCCACTGGAAGAAGGCCGCGACGTGCGACGGAAAGTTCCGCGAGCTCTGGGTGACCGAGTGGGGCTGGGACACGCTCGCCGGGCAGCCCGTGAGCGAGTGGGAGCAGGCCGCGTACCTGCAGCGCAAGTGGGTGCTCGCGATGGGCAACGGCGTCGAGAAGATGTTCTGGTACTGGTACTACGACGACAACACCGACACGCCCAACTACTTCTTCGCCGGCTGCGGCATCTTCGACCGCTGGCGCAACCCGAAGCCGTCGGCCGCCGCGTTCGCCGCGCTCAGGACGTTCATCCCCGGGAAGTACGAATACCTCGGCACGGCGAACCTCGGGCCGAACCACATGGTCCAGATCGTGAAGGCGGACGGCAAGGTCGTCGCGCTCGCGTACAAGATCCGGAAGGACGGACCGGACCTCGCGATCGCCGACGAGAAGGCCGAGAAGGTGACGGACATGTTCGGCCGCACGCTCAAGGCGTCGAAGAGCCGCACGCTCGACATCGCGCCCACGTGGTACGTCGGGCTCGACGAGTCCAGCGACTGGCTCAAGCAGTGCCCGATCGACATAGAGAGCGACTTCTACGTCCGCAACGTCGGCGGCGAGCCCGTGCGCGTCTCAGTGGCGCAGCCCGGCAGGTTCGAGTACTCCGTCGAGCCGCCGAAGGGCTGGACGGTCGAGAAGAAGCCGTACGGATTCGACGTGACGGGTCCGGCGGGGCTCAAGCGCGGCAATACGTCGTTCACCGTCACCGGCAGGAACGGCAAGGTCTCGAAGACGATGGCGATCGAGGTGGACGTCGTGCCGCAGGCGTACGCGAAGTCCAAGGCCGCGTCGTTCGACGGCAAGTTCACGATGAACGTCACGAACCAGTCCGCCGACGACCAGGACTTCACCGTGAAGGCGGAGCTCCCCGCGGGCTGGGCGATCGAGCCGGCGCTCGCGCAGACGGGCTCGCTCAAGCCCGAGGAGACGAAGACGCTTGAGTTCAGGCTCGTGGAGTCCGCGCCGGTCGATCCCGCGGCGAAGGGCGCGGCGAACCCGAAGCTCTCCATCGTCAACGCGAAGGGCATGCAGGTCGACTACGCGCCCGTCATCCCGCGCGAGTGGACGATGCGCAGCGTGGACCTCGGGAAGATCAAGTTCGACGGAGACCTCTCGGACTGGAGTGACCGCAACCTCGTCAACAGCTTCATGATCGGCCCCAACGGCGACAAGGACCCGACGAAGGTGTACCTCGCGTACTGCCCCGAGGGGCTCGTCGCGGCGCTCGACGTGGACGATTCGCGCTGCTTCACGGCCGACCCCGGCAGCTTCTGGCGCGCGGCCGACTGCCTCGAGGTGATGATCACGACTCCCGACGGCGCGAGGTTCGAGGAGGGCGCGGCGTGGGGTCCCTTCGACCACCAGATGTGGTTCTGTCCGATGCTCGAGCAGAAGAAGATGTTCTGCGGCTACTGGTGCAACGGCAAGGACCAGAAGGTCTACCGCAGGGCCGGCGGCAACGAGAGGAAGGGCGCGTGGTGGGTCGGCGACGCGTCGAGGAGCACGCCCGAGGACTCGCGCTCCGCGCTCGTCAAGACGCCGCGCGGATACCGCGCCGAGATGTTCATACCCGCAGAGCAGCTGAAGGGCTGGGAGAAGATGAAGCCCGGCGCGACGGTCGGACTCTCCTTCACGCTCGTGGTGGAGGACCTCAGGAACTCGCAGCACGAGCTCTACTGGCCGAACTCCAAGCGCGACAACCTGATGAAGAAGCCCTGGACCTGGGCCAGGGTGAAGCTCGCCGAGTAGTCCGAAGGCCGGCGGGCGGCGAGCGGCGCGCGGCGAGATATGGTATAATCTACGCGAAAGTGAGGCAAAAGCCATGAACGTCGTATCTCTCGTCGGCAGGCCCAACACGGGCAAGAGCGCGCTCTTCAACCGCATAGCGAAGAAGCGCGTCGCCATCGTTTTCGACCAGCCGGGCGTCACGCGCGACCGCGTGACGCGCGAGGTGGAGGTGCAGGGCCGCAAGGTGATGCTCGTCGACACGGGCGGGATCGCCTTCGACCGCCGCGTCACGCACGATCCGCTCGACGAGGAGACGAAGGGCCAGGCCGCGCTCGCTGTCGAGGATTCAGCGGTGTGCGTCATCGTCGTGGACTCGCGCGAGGGCATAACCCCGCTCGACTCGGAGGTCATTGCGGCCGTCCGCAAGTCCGGCGTTCCGTGCGTCATTGCCGCGAACAAGTGCGACACCGCGGACGACGACTGGCGCGCCGCGGAGTTCGAGCGCTTCGGGCTCCCCGTCTTCGCGACGAGCGCGGAGCACGGAAGGGGCGTCGAGGCGCTTGTCTCCGACGTCGTCTCGAAGCTCCCTCCCGTCGACGCAGAGGAGGAGAGCTCCAAAAGGCCGCTCCGCGTCGCGATCGTCGGTCGTCCCAACGCCGGCAAGTCGTCGTACGTGAACCGCCTTCTCAACGCCCCGCGCGTCATAGTCTCGGAGATCGCCGGCACGACGCGCGACGCGGTGGAGGTTCCGTTCACGATCGGCTCCGGGCCCGAGGCGCGGCGCTACATGCTCGTCGACACGGCGGGGATGAAGCCGCACACGAAGATGTCCAAGACGTCCGTCGACAACTTCTCGCTGTTCCGGTCGGAGCAGGCGATCGAGGAGGCGGACGTCGTGATTCTTCTGCTCGACCCGGTGATGGGCCCGACGATGCAGGACAAGCGCATCGCGGGCAAGATACTCGACGCGCACCGCGCGTGCGTGCTGATGCTCAACAAATGGGACCTTGCGCTTGAGGAGGGGATCACGAACGAGAAGAAGGCGGCGGACGCGGTGCGCGCGATGATGCCGTTCCTCAACTTCGCGCCGATAGTGTTCTGCTCGAACAAGTCGGGGTACAACATCCGCCGCACCGTGGAGGCGATAGACCGCGCCGCGGCGTCCGCGAGCGAGCGCATCCCGACGGGAATGCTCAACAACGTCATCGTCAAGGCGACGAAGAAGACGCTCTCGCCGATGATCAAGGGGAAGCGGCTCAAGATATACTACGGACTCCAGGTCTCGACGAATCCGCAGACGATACGCCTCTTCGTGAACGACCCGAAGCTCGTGACTCCCGCGTACCTCAGCTTCATCGAGAAGAACATACGCGCCCGCTTCGG
>JAFPDR010000177.1 GCA_017389885.1 Kiritimatiellia bacterium | reverse complement strand
TGGGGTTCCGCAGGGAGGTCATCGACGATCTGGAACGAATAGGCGACGCCGATCTTGACCGCGCCCTTCGGCGCGGACGCAAGGAAGCGGTCGTACCACCCGCCGCCGTAGCCGAGGCGCCTGCCGGCGCGCGTAAACGCCAGGCCGGGGACGATCCACACGTGGACGTCCCTCGGCCTGACGATGTCCGCGTCAACCGGCTCGCGGATCCCCATCGGCCCCCGCCGCAGGCTCTTCGCGTCGAGCCCCTTCAACCTCGCGAGTTCGTACGTCTCGCCGTTCCAACGCGGCGCGACGACCTCTACGCCGGCGCGGAGGAGGTGTTCGATGTAGGGGTCGATGTCGATTTCGTCGGGCGCGGCGAGGTAGACGGCGAGCGGGACGGCACAATCCAGCGGGTCGATCATCTCGACGATGTCGCGCCGCGTTCTGAGCCTTTCGCAGACGACGGCGTCCGCCGCGGCCTTTTCATCCGCCGCGAGCGCCCTTCGCCGCGCCTTCATCGCGCACCTGATCCCGCTCTTGTCCAATCCTGCCCGCCGCACGTTCAGAAGTTGTTCTGCTCGAGCTGGAAGTACGCCTTGGGATGGTCGCACACCGGGCACTTCTCAGGGGCGGTCTCGGACTCGACGATCGCGCCGCAGTTGCGGCACTGCCACTTGTTCTTGCCGACGCGAACCCACACTTCGCCGGACTCGATGTTGGCGACGAGCTTGCGGTAGCGCGCCTCGTGCTGCGCCTCGACTTCGGCGACCTTGCGGAACTTGAAGGCTATGTCCTTGAAGCCCTCCGCCTCGGCCTCCTCCGCGAAGCGCCTGTACATCTCGGTCCATTCCTCGTGCTCTCCCGCGGCGGCGGCGAGAAGGTTCTCCTTCGTCCCGTCGATCCCGGCGAACAGCTTGAACCACATCTTGGCGTGCTCCTTCTCGTTGAGCGCGGTCTCCTGGAAGATGGCGGCGATCTGCTCGTAGCCGTCCTTCTTCGCGCGCGAGGCGTAGTAGTCGTACTTGTTGCGCGCCTGCGATTCGCCGGCAAACGCCGCCATAAGGTTTGCTTCCGTCTTCGATCCCTTGAGTTCCATTGTGTTCCTCCTTTTATTTGTTTTCGATGGCAGTATTATACCATTTATCTCGCTTCCTGCGGCACTGCGTGTTCGCGGATCCAAGCGAGGAGTTTCTCGTAGTCCATGGAGCCGTCGGCCAGTGACAGGCCGGCGCGGACGATATCTTCGTCTGTGCATTCGACCCGAATCCCGTTTACCTCAAGAAACGTCAGCATCACATACATGCTGATCCTCTTGTTTCCGTCGAGGAACGCATGGTTCGAGACGAGCGACGCGCCGATGCGAGCCGCTTTCTCCTCTTTCGTCGGATAGAGCTCCTTGCCCTCGAAAGTGGCAAACGCGCCTTCAAGCGCCGATTCAAGAAGACCTTCGTCGCGAAGCCCCACACAGCCGCCAGTTTCCGCCGCGATGTACTGGTGGAGCAGAAGAACCTTGTCTTTGGAGAACTTCGTCATTTCGCCAGCTCCAGAAACGCGGCCTTGTGACGCTTCATGATGCGCCTCGCGACAACATCAATCCTCTCTTCCTCGCTGAGGTCGAGATATTCGCCATCATCAAGGTCGATAAGAATGTATTTAGGGCGGTTGTTCTTGAATATTACTGACTTGCCGTCCCTGTCGGTTTGCCGCGCTACGGCGGAGAAGTTCTGGTTCGCCGCCGTCATTGTGACGATTTTATCAGTGTCAATGTACATTATAAATATCCTATTATTTGCTTCAAGGGGAATTATAGGATATTTTAATCCTACATGTCAACTACACGATGGCGGAAAATTTAATTTTTATGTTATGCGCGGGGAAGCTGACAAAACCTATGCGCCGGAATCGCCCGGCTGGCTGAGCCGCCGTGAGATTGCCGCGACGAAGTCATCGCGGACCTCAGCCTCGGCGGCGAAACGCGGCCAGTCGCGGACCGCGCTCCTGACTTCGTCCAGCACCGCGCGCGCCTTGCGTTCGCGCATGTTCGCGAAGCGCGCGCAGGAGAGGATGTCGTCGTCCGTTATGCCGATGCGCTTTCCGTTCACGGACATCTGGTGGCGCGAGGTCCAGTCGCCTTCCGGATTGTGCGCGTAGCACTCGTCGTACGCAGGGGCGAGCGACCACTCGCCGCGCCGGTCCATGAGGTACGCGATGTTCTTCACGTGGTCGTCGCAGTTCCACGCCAGCACGTTGAACGCCATGCGCCTGAAGAGCTGCTCGTTGGCACGCGCATCGTTCACGACGCGGCGAGTGACGCGAAACGCCTGCTCGTAGGAATATCCGGAGGGGTCGTTGAAATCCATGTGCGCCATCGCCCCCAGCGTCTGCGCATGCAGCTTGCCGCCGTCCGGAAGCCGGTCGAACCGCCGCGTCATGAAGTGCCGTCCGTTCCAGAGACGGCATTCCGTCATCTCTATCCCGGCGGCGCGGGCCATGAGATGGTATGCGTACTCGACGCGACCATAGCCCCACTTGTCGTCGCCCTCCC
>JAFPDR010000176.1 GCA_017389885.1 Kiritimatiellia bacterium | reverse complement strand
CCGACGGCACCGAGAAGGAGAACGCGACGGGCGGCAACGACGACTCCGCGGTGCCCGTCCCCGAGTTCGCGTTCGATTCCGCCACGTGCCCGACGCTCTTCATCCACGGCGACTCGGACGGCTGGGCCGCGATGAACTCCGTGAAGGCGTGGGAGAAGATGCGCGCGATGGGCGTCGCGGGCGACCTGCACACGCTCTGCCGCCGCGGGCACTGCTTCCAGGCCAAGGCCGCGCCGGGCACGGGCAGCTACACCTGGCTCGGCCGCATCTGGGAGTTCATGAACCACAAGGGGTTCAACAACTAGCCCTCCGGGCGGCCTTGCGCGGCGCGGCAAAACAAGGAGGTGCGGCGTCTCGCCGCGCCACGTACGAACGGCGGAGCAAGATGCTCCACCTCCTTGGGTAAGGCGCAAAGCACAAGGAGGTGCACCGTCTCGGTGCGCCAAATATAGTTAGGAGAACAAAAATGAACAAGAGCAAACTTGGTTTCTGGATCGTCAACGCCGGCGTCTGCCTGCTGTCCGCGGCTGCGTTCGCTGGGGAGACTCCTTTCGACAAAATGCAGCTCAAGGGCCGCACCGACAAGGGAACAGTCCCGGACCATATGCGCAAGATCATCTCGATCGCCGTGCAGTTCCAGATGATGCCGGCCGAGCACTCCGGCCTTGCCTTCCGCAACTTCCGTTTGGAGGAGGCGGAATGAAGATGAAGAAGTCGGTTATCGTATCCGTGTTCGCCGCCGCGAGTCTCGCGTTTCCGGCTTATTCCGAGGTCTACAGGCTCGTGTCCGGAAAGTCCATGATGCTTTTCGAGACCGCCGAGGCCGCCGGCGCGCCGCGCCTGTTCCTGCGTCAGTTCGGCGCCCGCGTCGAGGACGCGCAGAGCGCGCTTCGTCTCGCTTGGAACCGCGAGAGCAGTTCGTCCCTGGGGATGGAGGCACCGCTCGCGTATTCCGTCCTCGGCGATTCGGCGGGGAACCTCAACCGCTTCGGCGGACTCGCCGTCGAGTTCGCGGACGGCTGCCGCACGCTCGATCTCGCCGTGACCGGCGTCGAAAACCGCAGTACCGGCGGAAATCAGGAACTGGTCGTCAGCTACGCCGACCGCCATTATCCGCTGCAGGTCGTCCAGACCTTCCGTCTCCGCAAGGGGAGCGAGGTCTTCGAGACGTCCGTCACGATCCGGAACACGGGCAGGGACGCGGTCCGTCTCCGCACCATGGATTCGCTCGCGGTCTTCCTGCCGCTCGTCGGCGACCGCTTCCGTCTCCAGTCCGCGGCGGCGCAGTGGGCTTCCGAAGGACAGCTCGGCACGTCCGAGATCGTCCGAGGACAGACCGTCTCGATCGGTTCGCGTTCGGGCGTCCGTGACGCGTGGATGAACAACCCCTCGTTCATGCTCGAGATCGGCGCTCCCGCGACGGAGACCGACGGCGAGGTGATCGGTGTCGCGCTCGCCTGGACCGGCGCCTGGCATGCGGGCGTCCGCCGCAGCCAGACCGATTCGATCGAGATCTGCGCGGGCGTGGACAATTTCGCCGGCGACTACGTGCTGGACGGCGGCCGCTCGATCGACCTGCCGACCGCGCTCTTCAGTCATTCGACCGAAGGCCGCGGCGAGATCTCCCGAGCCTTCCACCGGTTCGCGCGTCTTCACTGGCTGCCCGCCGGCACGAAGGAGCGTCCGACGCTGCTGAACAACTGGGAGGGAACCTACATGGCCTTCACGGAGCCGCTCCTCAACGAGATCATGGACGGCGCGGTCAAGGCCGGGGTCGAGATGTTCGTCCTGGACGACGGCTGGTTCGGCCGCGGCGAATTCGCGCGCGACGACGACCACCGCGGACTCGGCGACTGGTGCATCAACGAGAAGAAGCTGCCGCACGGACTCGTCGGCGTCGCGAACGAGGCCGCGAAGCGCGGACTCAGGTTCGGCTTCTGGGTCGAGCCCGAGATGGCCAACACCCGCTCCGAACTCGTGACCGCGCATCCCGAGTGGGTGCTGCGCGAGAAGAACCGCGAGCTCCGTCAGGGCCGCGGCGGCACGCAGGTCGTGCTGGACTTCACGAATCCCGACGTGCGTGACGCGATCTGGAAGCAGCTCGACGCCGCTTACGAGTCCGTCCCCTCGCTCGCCTACGTGAAGTGGGACGCCAACGCGGACTTCATGAACCTCGGTTCTCCTTATCTCGATGCCGCGCATCAGGGCAACCTCGTCTACGAGTACACGATGGGTTATTACGACGTCCTGAACCGGCAGCGGACGAAGTACCCGAAGGTCGATCTGCAGGCGTGCGCCTCGGGCGGCGGGCACATGGACTACGGTTCGCTCCGGTACGCGGACGAGTTCTGGACTTCCGACGACACGGACGCGCGCGAACGCGTGATGATCCAGTGGGGCGCCTCGCAGTTCTATCCGGCCTGCGCGATGGCGAGCCATGTGACGATCTGCTGGGGACGCAAGACCCCGATGAAGTTCCGCTGTGACGTCGCGTCGTCCGGACGTCTCGGACTCGAGATGCAGCCGAAGAAGATGACCGCGGACGAACTTGCGCTGGTGAAGAACGCGCTCGCGGAATACCGCCGGCTGCGTCCGGTGATCCAGCAGGGCGACCTCTACCGTCTGGTTTCGCCCTACGAGCGCGACTACGCGTCGCTCATGTACGTCGACGAGGCGAAGCGGAATGCGGTGGTGTTCGTCTACGGACTCTCCCGCCGCATGCAGCAGAACTACGTCCCGCCGCTTCATCTCCAGGGTCTCGACCCGGCGAAGAAGTACCGTCTGCGCGAGCTCAACACGTGGCCGAAGTCCTGGGCCCATTCGAAGCTGCTGAAGCGTCCCGACGCCTATCGCGCCGAGATGGCCGACGGCGTCGCGCCGGTCTCCGGCGAGGCGCTGATGAAGTTCGGGCTTCCGATCTGGCTCGGGACGGACGACTACGATTCCGCCGTGTTCGAGCTCTTCTGCGAGGACTGACAACCGTATGATTCAAAGGGAAAGGAAGGTAAGATGATCTCATCTCTGGTTCTGGCCGCCGCGTTTCAGATCGCGAACGTGTGCTCTGACGACATGGTCCTGCAGCGTGATGTCGATGTTCCGGTGTGGGGCTTCGGCGAGAAGGGCAAGACCGTCGAGGTCGCCCTGAACGGCAAGAAGGTCGGCAAAGCCGTCGTCGGCGAAGACGAGCGCTGGACGGTGAAGATCCCCGCGCAGAAGGCGAACCGGAAGCCCTCGAAGATCGCGGCGAAGTGCGGCTCCGAGAAACGCGAGATCACGGGCGTCCTCTTCGGCGACGTCTGGTTCGGTTCGGGTCAGTCCAACATGGCGTTCTCGTTCGACTCCTTCGGCTGGAAGGCGCTCGGCGCGAAGGAGTTCGTCGCGAAAGGCGGCAATCCGCTCATCCGGACGCTCCACATGAACGAGGGGCAGAACCGCAACGCGATCAAGCCGCGCGAGAACGCGGTCGGAGTGAAGTGGCAGAAGCCCTCCGCCGAGACGCTCGCGAAGTTCAGCGCCGCGCTCTACTGGATGGGCGACAGGCTTCAGAAGGAGCTCGACGTTCCGATCGGGCTCGTCGACGCCTCCTGGGGCGCGACGTCGATCCAGACGTGGCTGGACGGACGCTATGCCGCGAAGCACGGCAAGTGGCATCCGCAGCAGATGGCGTTCCGTGCGCTCGGACAGGAGAAGGTCGAGAACGCGAAGCTCAACATGAACTCGCCCTGCAGCATGTTCAACGGACTCGTCTATCCGCTCTTCCCGATGGGCCTCAAGGGCGTCGTCTGGTACCAGGGCTGCAGCAATCTCGGCTTCGATACGCAGTGGACGCACTGCCTTGAGACGATCGTCGGCTCGTGGCGCGAGAAGTTCACCTACAAGGACCGTCTCCCGGTGATCATCACCGAGATCGCCCCGCATGCGATCGGCAACACCGACAAGCGCATCGCTGCGGGCGAGAACAAGCGTCCCGACTGGTCCGTGACGGCCGATATGCGCTGTGCGAACATCGAGGCGGCGCTGGCGATCCCCGACTGTTCCTTCGTCTCGCTCCTCGACCTCGGCGAGAAGGACATCCATCCCGTCCGCAAGCAGGAGGTCGGCGAGCGCTGGGCGCTCACCGCGCTTCAGAACTTCTACGGGAAGAACATCCTCGGGACCTCGCCTTCGGTCGAAAAGGCCGAGTATCTCGGGAACCGGATCGTCCTGCACTTCCGGAACGCGAAGGGACTCAAGACGCGTGACGGACTCGCCCCGAAGGGCTTTGAGATCTCCGGTGCGCCCGTGAAGTCGGTCGACGCCAAGGGCAAGGAGGTGGAGACGCTTCCGACTTACTTCGCGGACGCCAAGATCGTCGGTGACACCATCGTCCTCACGCATCCGAAGGTGACCGACGCGTTCTCGTACCGTTACGCCTGGTTCGATCTGCCCCAGGGCTGGAACGTCGTCAACGGTGCGGATCTTCCGCTCGGCACGTGCCGCGGATACAAGGACGGCAAGTGGCGTCAGTCCGTCGCCGCGGAGTGACGGATGCCGAAATCGCCGCGTTCCGCGCCATCATGTTAGGAGAAACGAAATGAAGAGAATCAAACTGAGAACCTGGATCGTCAACGCCGGCGTCTGCCTGCTGTCCGCGGCTGCGTTCGCGGGGGAGACTCCTTTCGACAAAATGCAGCTCAAGGGCCGCACCGACAAGGAGAACCCCATCGCCTACAAGGTCGGCGAGCCGATTGTCTTCACGCTCCGCACCGACGGGCTCGACGCCGTGCCGACGAACGACCGCTACCGCGTCCGCTGGGAGCGTACCGGCGACGACGGCAAGGTGGAGAAGGGCGAGAGCAGGCTCGTGGTCGGCGAAACCTGCGTAGTGACGACGCGTCTCGAGTGCGCGGGCTTCGTGCGGCTCCAGGCGCAT
>JAFPDR010000175.1 GCA_017389885.1 Kiritimatiellia bacterium | reverse complement strand
TGGAAGTACCGCCACCACTACTGGTCCGAATGCATAAAGGCCGGGAAAGTCCAGAACGTGCTGGACTACATATGGAAGAACATGAGGGCCAGACTCGGCAAGGACGCCATGCGCGAGTACAAGTACTACCGCAGCAACGCCGGGAGGATGAAATACGACGAGTACCGAGCCAACGGGTGGTTCATCGGCTCGGGCGTCATCGAGAGCGGATGCAAGACCGTCATCGGACAGCGCTTCAAGCAGTCAGGCATGATCTGGTCGCTGAAAGGAGCGAAGGCCCTGCTGCCGCTGCGCACCCTCTACAAGTCGAACCGACTCGAGCAGTTCTTCGCCTACCTCGTCAGAGACCTGAGGCAGGTCGACTGCGCGGCATGAGCTCTGCGTCCTTTGCGTCCTCTGCGGCTAAAACCCTTTGACTCTGCATAAATATCTCGTTGCACCCTGCCTGCGGGCGTTCCTCCACACCCCTCACGTGAGGGGTTGAGATGTTGACACCGCAAATGCTATTCTATTCGCGTGACAGCCGCAAACCGGAAACCGGTCTTGTCCTGGCGAGCCACTGACACAATACGGAGGTAAAAGCATGAACAGAGCAGTCTTGAGCGTAATCGCGACTTCGCCGTCGCCGGCCGTCGCTTTCGCCGCGGTCGCCTGGCTGGGTTTAGTTATGCCGTCGGCATACGCGGCGGACTGGACGTTCGACACCGATGCGGGGACGCTCACAGACGGGGGCTGGACGTTCGCCGCGACTGCGGACGGAGTGGCGCTCACGGTCGGCGGCTGCACGGCCTGGCCCGACGCGGGGGCGACACTCGATTTTTCCAAGCCGGTGTCTGGCGGGTACACGGTATCGGTTCTGGACACGAAGTTTTCGGAATGCGCCGGACGCGTCGGCCTTTCCGCTCTCGTTCTGCCGGAAGATTCCATTTCGGAAATAGCGGCCGATGCGTTCAACGGATGCACCGCGCTCGCGTCCGTCACGCCGTACCTGCCCGATTCGGTGACGACACTCGGCGAGCGCGCCTTCCAGGGCGTACCCGCGGCGCAGCCGCTGATGCTCGAGAACGTCGCGGTCGTGCCGAAACTGTGCTTCGCCTCCTCCGGCGTCATGTCCGCCGCGTTCGGGCCTGCGCTCAAGACGCTCGTCGGCGGATGGGCGATGGGATGCTTCAAGGACTGCGCCGCGCTCGCCGGCGTATCGTTCTCGTCCGAAATGTCGGGCGGCGATCTCGGCGGATCGAACGGTTCGTGCGTTTTCGAGAAGTGCACGGCGATGGAAGGAACGGTCGATCTCACGGGCTTTTCCGTCTTCGGCGGGCGACCGTGGTACGGCGCAAAAAACACGGGCGTCACGACGCTCGTTTTTTCTGAGGATGTCAGAAGCGTGGACCCGCAGTTTTTCCAGTATCTCGGCGCGCTCGCCACAATCAGGTTCACCGGCGCCGCGCCGCAATGCGCCGAAGCCATATTCAGCGCGCTCGACTATCCGAGCGAAGGAGCCAAGGGCAACCAGTGGGCGGTCTACTACAATTCCGGCAGTCTTATGATCGTCGTGCCGGAGGCGCAGAAGAGCTCCTGGGCGCAGTACTGCGAAGGAGGAGAGATCAACGATATCGACTCCGAACTCAAGTCGGACTACATCGGCGATGGCTGGACGCGCAAGGTATACCTCGTCTACGAAGCGGATGGCGGAACGGGCGAGACGGGCGACTGGATCTACGCGGACGGAACGCTGACGAGCGCGTCGCAGGGCTGGACGTTCGCGGCGTCGCTGCTCGGCCGCATGGTGACGCTGGGCGAGGTGTCCGTCGCGCCCGAACACGGCGAGCTCGACCTCTCGACATCCGTCACGGACGCCTTCGGAGCCGCACTCCGCATCACGGAAATCGGCCCCCGCGCGCTGGCGGGCCGCGAGGAGCTGTTTTCGGTCGTGCTTCCCGACGATCTGCTCGCGGTCGGCTCGGGCGCGTTCGACGGGTGCGTTTCTCTTGCCGCCGTGTCGCCGTACCTGCCCGACACGGTGGCGTCAGTCGGTGAAAATGCGTTCAGAGGCGTTCCCGCTCAGCAGGATCTGCATCTCGCCGGCGCGGCGGATATCGGTCCGGGCGCATTCCAGAGAAGCGGCATCGGTTCCGCCACGTTCGGTCCGGTGCTGAAGACGATCGGCGGAGGTTATTCGAACGGGGCTTTCCAGTCGTGCATGTGGCTGACAAACATGTATTTCGACGCGGCGACGACCGGCGCGCAGTTCACCGCCGAGCGCGTGCTCGCGGGGTGCTCGGCGCTGACGGAGATAGATCTCTCCGGGTTTTCCGCCGTCGGCGGACGACCGTTCGAAAACTGCTCGTCGCTCACGTCCGTCGTTTTCTCGGCCTCCCTCTCGGCGGTGTCCACGAACCTTCTCGCGAACCTCACGCACCTGCAGGCGGTGAAGTTCCTCGGCGCGCCGCCCGCGCAGGTTGACGGCATATTCAACGGCGCGCGCCCGCTTGCCGACAGGCCGTCCGACACGCAGGCGGTCGTGACGCACGTGCCGTGGAAGTTCAGGAAAGAATGGGCCGCGCTGTGCGAGAACGGCGTGCTGAACAAGACATCGTCGACATGGGCCCGCGGCTGCGTTTCCGAAAGCGTCGAGAACCTCGCGATGCGGAAACTCGTGCTGTTCGACGGCACGGTGGGCCTTGCGATCATCCTCAGGTGATGCGGAGAAAATACGATGCGCCTTGATTTCATGCTGGCGGCCGCCCTCGTTTCAGCGGCATTCCTCCCGGTTGCCGCAGTCGATCCGTTTGCGGCCACGCTTTCCCTGCCGCCCTCGCCGCAAGGCTACGTGCCGATGCAGAACCTCGTCGCGAAATTGGCGGCCGGCGAGCGCATTCTCGTGGCGGTGGTGGGCGATTCCATCGGCTACGGACAGAAGGCCGCAGCCGCGTCCGTGCAGGGCACGGAATACGCGACGCGCGCGACGTTCAACGTTTCCGACGGTGTCGCGCCGCGCGGAAATCCGATGTCCTACGGGCGTGCCGTCACGGACTGGATCAAGAGCTACGCGAAGCGAGAATATGCGCTTCCCGACGCGAAGGTGGATACGCTCTACTGCGTCTGGGGCGGAGCCACGGGAATGTCCATGCGCGGCTACTTCACGGACGAGGTGGCGCGCTATGCACCGGATCTCCTCGTGCTGGAGATTTGGAACGCCCATGCCGACACGGTGCCGCACGTGGAGTCGATGCTCCGCGAGCTGTGGACGGTCAATCCATACGCCGACGTTGTGTTCCTCGGCGTGGGCGGACAGTTCGCCGGCTGGAACGCGTCGACGCCGCTTCTCGCCGCCTACGGCATCCCGTTTTCCGACGGATGGAAGTGGGAGCAGACGTGGTTCGAGCAGTTCGGAACGTTTCATTCCGACAAGGGCTATCTTCTTCCGTCGGGACGCCTCGCCGGCACGCGCTGGCTGTACTTCGGCCAGTCGTTTCCGCACGTGAACGACGAGGGCTATCTCTACTGGAACTGCATTTTCCAGCGCGACCTCGAGACGCTTTTTGAGGCCGCCCGCGGGAAAGGGCCGGCTCCGCGGACCCTCGTGCCGTCCGTCAGCGCCGCGGATTCGCTCTATCAGGGCTCGGAGATCGTCGCGCCGTCCGCGCTTCTCGCGGCGGGCGCGGCGGATGCCTCCTCGTGGACCGTGTCGTGCAGCGCGTCGACGGCGGAGGAGCCGCACGACACCGTGGATCGCGCGAACGCGAACAACCTCGTCGCGAAGGCCGCCGGCGCGGAGATAGCGCTCACGGTGCGCGCCAGCGCGTTCAGGCTCGGCGGGACCTTCGCCAACGCGAGCCGTCCGCAGAACATGCAGTACTCGTCCGACGGCGGCGCGACATGGACCGACGCGACGGCGAACCTCGCGGTGCTCGGCGATTCGGACGCGGACCGTTCCCTGATCCTGCGCGCGAAGGCGGCGAATGCGTGTTTCAACGAAATCTATCTGTACCGCCGTTCGCCGCGCCCCGTCGAGGCCCCGCCGCTGAAGCACCGCTGGTCAGTCTCGTGCCATGCGCGGCTCAGGTCTGCGGCGGTGCACGACTGGACGCTCGGCGGGGTGGAGGTTCTGCCGCGCCATCTAGAATGGCTCAACGTCTACCGCATGGAGACATACGGCGCGCCGCTCAGGGCGCCCGACGCATCCGTCATCCATGCCGACTGCGCGGCGAACGGCGCGTTCGTCGGATGGGTCGAGGCCGATTCCGTCGCGTGGATCGACGGCGAGAAGGTCCCGTCCGTCGCGTCGCTCGCGGGGAAGACCGTCTACCGTCCGGGCGACGCGATCGACGTCGCGGCACTCGGACGAGACATCGATCTCGTGGCCGTCTATTCCGACGGACTCGTTCCCGCGCAGCCTAAGACGGTGAAGTGCGTGTTTGTCGACGCCAATGCGCTGAACGGGACGACGCTTCACACGCTGGAATGCGCGCCGGGCGGTTCGGTGCGGATGCCTCCGGCGGCGCGTCGTCATCTGCATGCATTCCTGGGATGGAAGACCGTTGGCGGAACGGATGTGTATCAGCCGGATGATGAATATTCCCCGTCTGAGTCGACGGAGTTCGAGGCCGTGTTTGCGCTGGATGACGCGGATACCGGCACGGCGCGCCGCCATGAGGGGCTTCGCGTCAGCTTCGCGGAGCGCAACGCGTCCGTCTCTGATTCCGTCGCGGCGTTCCTCAACGGCGTGTTCGACGGGACGTACACCTCGCTGGCGGACGGCGGCGTCAGGTTCCAGTCATCGAGCTACGCGATGGAGGTGCGACACGGCATCGGCGAGAGAAACAGGCCCTGCATCTCCGCAAAGATGGTTTCCAACAGCGGAATATGGCGCTATCCCGTCGTGCGCGGCGAATGCGTCGTGCCGGTTTCTCTCTCTGCGGTGAAACGCGTGTCCGTCCGCTACCTGTACGCTCCTGCGGGCGCGGCCTCGCTCGCGGGGCAGCGGATGGCCCTTGCGCTTTTCGCGCGGACGTCCGACGGACTCGAGCCGCGGCGGTTCACGGTATATTCCGACGAATCCATCGCGGCGGGCGAATGGACGACTGCCGTCTTCGATGTCGCGTCCGTGCTCGCCGCGGCGCCTGCGCAGGCTGCGGAAATCGGTGCCGCCTGCATTGAACGGACCGTGCTCTTCTTCTGGGAGCCGAACGCGACCGACCGACCGGCGAAGGGTCTGACGATCAATGTCGGCGACGAGCTCAAGGTCGGCGACTTCGTGTTCTCGGACGGCACGGGAAATCCGTTCGCGGTGATACTGAGGTAGAAACATGAAACGAGTCCTGGCATTCGGATTTCTGCTGTGCGCCGGCACGGTCTCCGCGGCTGATGCGCCGCGGACGTTTTCGCTGATTCGCGAGGGCGGCGGCCTTCTCCAGAAAGGGACGCTCGCCGAGTGGGTCGACAGCGACGGCGAGAAGATCCTGAAGCTCGGCGGCGGCGCGCCGGAAAAGGCGGGACGCATGAACTGGCCGAAAGTGGACCTCGAGCGTTTCCGCGGCGAGGAGTTCGACTTTGTGTTCGTCTACAGGATTGACGGAGGGCGGCAGGTGGCGGGCGCGGCGCAGGAGCCTTTCCGGCCCGTCTGCCTCAGCTGGTGGCGCGAGAACCCGGAATACGCCACGTGGATATGGCCGCGGCTGGGTCTGCCCGAGGGCGGCACGACGGACGGCTGGGTCGAACACCGCGAGCGGCTGTACATCGGACCGAACGACGACCTGAGTCGGGCGGGCGCGTTTCTCTCCGCCTCGCTCGCCTCCGGCGATCTCTATGTGAAGGACTGGCGTCTTGAGATCCCGAAGCGTCCCTTCATGGACGAAGTTGTCGAAAAGGCCGGCGCGACGATACCGGCCAACTACAGGTGCGCGTATTCGAAAAAGTGGATTGACGGGAAGAAGTACCGCGGCACCGTCGCCATCTGGTCGTTCAAGCCCGAGGACTTTTCCAAGATCGCCGACTGGGGCTGCAATCTCGTGCGCATGTCGCGCTTCCAGCCGCTCAAGGACGACTACGCGAAGCTCGAGGCGAACCTAAGGGTGCTGAAGGAGCGCAACGTCCGCGTGATCTTCGCCCCTGCCGCGCCGGGCGGGAAGGGCAACCGAAAGAAGTACGCGATCTTCAACGACGATGCGATGAAGGATGCCTATCTTCAGGGATGGGAGAAGCTGGCCCGGCATTTCAAGGGGCGCGACGACGTCTGGGCGTTCGGACTTCTCAACGAGCCGTTCCAGGGGCTGTTCGGAAACCCTGGCGACAAGTACACCTACTGGCAGCTGGAGTACGAGGCGATCAAGCGGATACGCGCGATCGACCCGGACCGTCCGATAGTCGCGACCGCCGACGCGGGCGGAAGTCCGCATGACTACGCGCTCGCCTATATGCGTCCGTTCCCGTTCAAGGACGTCTGGTACGAGCTTCATTTCTATTCGCCGCTCGCCTACACGCACTATCAGGTGCTTGGCAGGAATCTCGATCTCTCCAAGCCGGGGCAGGCCTATCCGGGCATCTCGGTCTTCAAGGGTGACAGCTGGGACAAGGCGAAGCTAGAGGCCGTCTTCAGTCAGTGCCTGCCGTTCGCCGAGAAATACGGCGCACGCTATTTTGTCGGCGAGTTCTCGGTTATGCGTCGCATGCCGGGCGGCGATCGCTGGCTTGCCGACGTGAGCGACATCTGCGACAGGTACGTCGACCTCTGGACATACCACTCCTACGGCGAGTTCCACGGATGGAACCTGGAGTACGACGAGACGTCTCCGTACGAGAAGCCGCGGAAGGTGAAACCGGGGGACGAGTCTGC
>JAFPDR010000174.1 GCA_017389885.1 Kiritimatiellia bacterium | reverse complement strand
GCACCGTCGCGCTTGGAGTAGGGCTTGCCCTGCTGGTTGACGATCATCGAGAGGTGACCGTACTTCGGAACCTCCGCGCCGAGCGCGCGGAAGATGCAGATGTGCTTGAAAGTGTTCTCGACGTGGTCGTCTCCGCGGATGATGTGCGTGACGCGCTGGTCGATGTCGTCTACGACGTTTGCGATGTGGAAGATCGGCGAGCCGTCGGAGCGGACGATCGCGAAGTCCTGTATGTCCTCGGCCTTCTTCGCCATGTGCCCCTTCACGATGTCGTCGAACTCGATGACGCCCTCCTTGGGCATCCTGAACATCGTGACGACGCCGGTCTTGCCGTCGCGCGAGGTCTTCTCGACCTTGTAGGCGTGTCCGCTCGCGAGAAGCTGGTCGACTACCTCGAGGTGGCGCTTCACGTTCTTCGTCTGGTAGAAAACCTCCTCGTCCCAGTCGAGGCCAAGCCACTTCATGCAGTCGAAGAGGACGGCGATCGCCTCGGGCGTGGATCGCTCGAGGTCCGTGTCCTCGACGCGCAGCAGGAACTTCCCGCCCGTGTGGCGGGCGAAGAGCCAGTTGTAGATTGCGGCGCGGATGTTGCCGATGTGAACCTTCCCCGTAGGCGACGGGGCGAAACGAACTCTTATGTCTGACATAGTCCGCATATTATACCAAAAATCCCACTTGCGGACGGGCGGGCATTTTTACTATACTATTCGGCCATATGCGAAAACTGTTCATGGTCATGGCTGCATGCGCGGCGGCGCTTCTCGCCGGATGCTTCACGCTCGACTCGGCGGACGTCCGGTCGACGGGCGAGGAGCACGTCTGCGTCGGCAACAGGGGGTGGTACCTCTTCAACGTAATCCCCCTCGCGTGCGGAAACGCGGCGGAGGATCCGATAATGCCGTGGATGTTCTTCCGCAACGACGTGACGATGGACAAGATACAGAAGCGCTTCATGGACTACGCGAACTTCTACGGGAAGAAGACGTACGACATGACGTACAACACGCAGGAGTCCGTGCTGTTCGAAATCCCGGGAACGGACTTCCCGATTCCCCTTCCGTACCTGCTCACGTACAAGGAAATCCAGCTCTCGGGGGTGCTGAAATGAAGTCCGCCGCAATCGCGGCGCTCGCCGCGCTCCTCGCTGGATGCTCAACCGTGACGGTCAGCCGCAACGGCTCGACGATGGTCAACATAGAGAACTCCGGCTGGTACCTCCTCAACTTCATCCCGATCGCGTCCGGCAACCCCGCCTCGCCGAACAGCTTCTCTACGCGCCTCTTCAGCAAGACGGTGACGCTCGAGAACAACGTCAAGATGCTCGACAAGGTGATCGCGGACGAAGGGGCGGTCGCGATACGCGACCTCAACAGCTTCACGATCGACGAGCACATCCTGCTGATACTCTTCAAGCGCCATGCCTACCACACCAGCGCGCAGCTGCTAATGGAGAAGGACATCGCGGAGCAGAAGGCCGTCGGTGCCACAAGGGTAATACACACCAGACCATAAGATGAAAATAGCACGCCACATCCGCAGCCTCGAAGGCTACGTCCCGGGAGAACAGCCAAGGTCCAGGCGGGTAATCAAGCTCAACACGAACGAAAACCCGTATCCGCCTTCGCCGAAGTGCTCGAAGGTCCTCGCCTCGTTCGACCTGGACCGCCTGCGCCGCTACCCAGACCCGAACTGCTCCGCGCTCGCGGAGGCGATCGCGAAGGCGAACGGAACCACCGCGGACCGCGTGTTCGTCGGCAACGGCTCGGACGAGATACTCTCGCTGTGCGCACGCGCCTTCGTCGAGAACGACGAGTCGATCGGATCGCTCGATCCAAGCTACTCGCTCTACAAGACGCTCGCGGCGATAAGGGACGTCAGGTGGGTCGGCCTTCCGTCTGGCAGGGCCGCCGGCACGGACATCGACATTCGGCGGACGCCGCTCGACGACCGCCTGGCGCTTTTCCTCCTGACCAACCCCAACGCCCCGACGGGGGAGTTCCGCGAGCCCGCGTCCGTCGCCGCGTTCGCGCGCAGGTTCAAGGGAGTAGTTCTGGTCGACGAGGCGTACGCCGACTTCGCGTGCGCCAACTGCATGTCGCTCGCGACCGCCCCGCGCAACAGGAACGTGATCGTCATGCGCACGTTCTCGAAGAGCTACTCGCTCGCGGGGCTTCGCGTCGGATACTGCATCGGGCCGAGGGACCTCATCGAGGCGCTTTACAAGATCAAGGACTCCTATAACGTCGACGCAGTCGCGCAGTCCGTCGCGCTCGCCGCCTTCAACGACCGCGTCTACCACGGTAAGACCGTCGCGAAGGTCGTGAAGACGCGCAGGGCTTTCTCCGCGGCGCTCGAAAAGCTCGGATGGGACGTCATACCGAGCGAGGCGAACTTCGTCTTCGCGAAGCCCCCCGCGCCGCAGAAGGCGAAGGACATCTTCGCCCGGCTCAAGGAGAAGAGCATTTTCGTGCGCTACTTCCCGGGTCCGCTGACCGGAGACCGGCTGCGCATAACGATCGGAACAGACGCCGAGATGGCGGTGTTCCTGACGGCGCTCAAGGGGATTTGACCCCTTATTTGCGCCGGTTGTCGATGACGCGCTTGATCTTGCCTTCGCTTCGCGGAAGCGATCCGGGGGCGACGAGCGTGATCTTCGGGCTCAGGCCGACAATCTCCTTGATGGACGAGGCGACGCGCTTTCTTATCGCCTCCATCGCGGAGATCGTGTCGGAGAACGCCTCGGCCGTGACCTCGACCTTGATCTCGAAGCGGTCCATCGTGTCGGTGGACGAAAGCTCGATCATGTAGTGCGGCGCAACCTCCGGGACCTTCATGAGGCACGCCTCGATCTGGCTCGGGAACACGTTGACGCCGTGGATGATGAGCATGTCGTCGCTTCTCGCATGGACGCGGTCCATGACGCGCATGGTGCGTCCGCACTTGCACGTGCCGGTCTGCAGACGCGAGAGGTCGCGCGTGCGGTAGCGCACCATCGGCGTTCCGCGGCGGTCGAGCGTCGTGAAGACGAGCTCGCCCTCCTCGCCGTCGGGCAGCACCTCGAGCGTGTCGGGGTCGATGATCTCCGGATAGAAATGGTCCTCCCAGACGTGAAGTCCGTGGCAGTAGGGGCAGTTGCCCGCCACGCCCGGACCTGCGATTTCGGTGAGGCCGTAGATGTCGTGCGCGGTGATGCCCGAAATCTTCTCGATCCTCTCGCGGATTTCGTCAGTCCATGGCTCCGCGCCGAAGACGCCGTGCTTCAGCTTCGTGTCGCGGCGGAAGTCGATGCCCATCTTCTCCGCGACGGTCGCGAGGTGGAGGAAGTAGCTCGGAGTGCAGCAGATCACCGTGACGCCGAGGTCGCGCATGAGCATGATCTGCTTCTCGGTGTTGCCCGCGCTCGTCGGGAGCACGGCGCAGCCGAGCCCCTCAGCGCCGTAGTGCGCGCCGAGTCCGCCGGTGAAGAGTCCGTAGCCGTACGAGACCTGCACGACGTCGTCCTTCGTTATGCCGTACATCGCCATGCAGCGCATGACGCCGTCCGTCCATATCTTCACGTCCTCCGCCGTCTGCGGAATGCAGATAGGCTTCCCGGTCGTGCCGGAGGAGCAGTGGAAGCGGTTGATCTCCGACATCGGCGCCGCGGTGAGCCCGAGCGGATACTCGTCGCGGAGATCCGTCTTCTTCATGAACGGGAACTTCCCGAGGTCGGCGAGCGTCACGAGGTCGCGCGGCTTGACGCCCTTCTCGTCGCAGCGGCGGCGGAAGAGCGCGACGTGCTCGTATTCGTACGGGATAAGCTCCTGAAGCTTCGCAAGCTGCAGCCTGCGCAGTTCGTCGACCGGCATGAAGTCGGGCTTTGAAATCGGATTCATCGTAGACATAGTCCCTTCTCGGTATATTTTTGGATATTATACCAAAATCGGCGCCTCCCGTTTGGGTGCGGATTGTTACGGATTTAGGGAGGCGCCTGAAGCCCCGGAGCCCTACAGCTCGACCTTCTTGTAGCGCGGCACGAGCGTCTTCATGCACGCCCAGCCGATGATGTACGCGACCGCGCAGTAGCTGAAGAGGATCATGTAGCCCGCGGGCTTTCCGGCGTAGCCGCAGAACGTGAACGCATCGCCCCGCTCCGCCGCGTAGGTGAAGAGCTTGCCCGCGCACTTGTTCACCATGAAGCTGCCGCATCCGGCCGCGAACTGCGCGATGCCGGTCAAGGTGCCGATCGTCGACTTCGGGAACATGTCGCCGACGACGGAGTAGACGTTGGCGCTCCACGCCTGGTGGCCGGCGCACGCAAGGCCGATGAGGATCGCCGGGAACCACGCGGAGACCGTGCCGAGCGGCTGCGCGCCGAGCGCGAGGAGCGGGAAGCACGCGAAGATGAACATCGCGACCATGCGTCCCTCGTAGGCGTTCATCCCGCGCTTGTCGACCATGTAGGTCGGGATCTTGCAGAGGTAGATCGAGACGAACGTGACGATCGCGTAGAGCGTGAAGATGAGCGCCATGCCCATTCCGGACGAGCTCTTGTAGCCGAACTGGTCGCTGAGGTAGCCGGGCGTCCAGAAGAGGAAGAACCACCACACGCCGTCGGTGAGGAACCGGCCGAGGACGAGCGCCCACGTCTGGCGCAGAGAGAACGCCTTGGCATAGGATATCTTCGGTGCTTCCGCGTCAGATTTGACGTCCGAACTGTGTTCGGACGAACCTGTCTCATCCTGGTTGATGTACTCGAGCTCCGCCGCGTTGACGCGCGAGTTCTCGGCGGGCTTCTTGTAGTAGAAGACCCAGAAGCCCATCCAGACGAAGCCGAGCGCGCCGATGACGATGAACGCCATCTCCCAGCCCCAGAACTTTGCGATGACAGGAATCGTGAGAGGCGCGGCAAGTGCGCCGACGGAAGAGCCGGAGTTGAAGATGGACGTCGCGAACGCGCGGTCCTTCTTCGGGAAGTACTCGGCAGTCACCTTGATCGCAGCCGGGAAGTTGCCGGCCTCGCCGAGCGCGAGCACCGCGCGGCACGCGAGGAAGAGCCAGACGGACGCGGTGATGCCCATCATGGCGACGAAGCCGACGGACTTCAGCGCCGCCGTGCCGACTCCGCAGCCCGCGTGGAGGCACGCGCCGAGCGACCAGATGAAGATCGCCCACAGATACCCCTTCTTCGTGCCGAGCTTGTCGATGAACTTGCCGGCGAAGAGGTTGCACAGCGCGTATATGATCGAGAACACCGCCGTGATCGTGCCGTAGTCGTTGTCCGTCCAG
>JAFPDR010000173.1 GCA_017389885.1 Kiritimatiellia bacterium | reverse complement strand
GTGTTCAGCATGAACGACTCGATTCTCGGCTTCGAGTTCGAGGTCCCCGAGGAGTACGAGGGATGGAAGTTCCACGGCAAGTTCGAGTTCGACCTCGCCGGAGACCATGCCAACGACCCCGACTTCCACTTCCGCCACCTCTACTTCGACATGGACAACGCGAAGTCCGGCTGGAACATCCTCTTCGGCCAGACCTGGCACCTCTGGAAGATGGTCACGCCGAGCGAGATCGACGGCGCGTGGCTGGAGCAGGCGGGCCATCCGTACCGCCGCAGCCCGCAGATCCGCGTGACGAAGCGCTGGGAGTGGGATGACTCGAAGCTCGAGGTCCGGGCCGGCCTCGTCAAGAACGGCAACGGAATGGGCGGTGACCGCGACGACGACGAAAACCAGGACAACTCCGCGTCCGCGTGGTGCCTCCTCGAAGGCGCGGTCGTCTACCAGCACAAGGCGTTCTGGGAAGAGGGCGGACGCAGCTGGCTCGTCGGACTCGGAGGTATGTACGGCCGCGACAAGTCGCACCGCGTCTACTACACCGGCGCCTACGGCCCGTCCGACGAATACGACACGGACATGGTCATGGTCGCGGCGCAGGTTCCGTTCCTCGAGAAGTTCACCCTCACCGGGCAGCTCTTCGCCGGCGAGAACCTCAAGGGCGTGCAGGGCGGCATCGGGCAGGGCGTAGGCTTCCGCCATTACGACATGTCCCGCAAGGGCCGCGAGGTCTCCACTGTCGGCGGATTCGTCGACCTCAAGTACGAGCTGAACGACAAGTGGTCCTTCGCGCTCGGCTACGGCTTCGACGATCCGACCGATTCCGAGGCTCGCGACGCCGCTGGGCGCACATACAACGCCCGCGCGTACGTGGACGCGTTCTACCGCTTCAACGAGCAGCTCCACTTCGGACTCGAGTACGCGCGACTTCAGACGAAGTACTACTACGAGGGCGATGCGGACGACGATCGCTTCCAGTTCACGGCGTACTACGACTTTTAGTTGTGAGTTGAAAGTTGTAAGTTGAAAAGTTGCAAGTTGAAAAGCTGAAGAGTTGAAGACAATGGAAAACAAGCGTGCAAGTTGGTCGGGGTCGCTGGCGTTCGTGCTGGCGGCGGCGGCATCGGCAATCGGACTCGGCAACCTCTGGAGGTTCCCGTACCTCGCGGCGCAGTACGGCGGCGGACTGTTCATCGTCGTCTACCTGGCGCTCGTAGTTACGCTCGGCTTCACGCTGATGCTAACCGAGATCGCGATCGGCAGGAAGACCCAGCAGTCCCAGCTGACCGCCTACTCCAGGCTGCACGGCGCATGGGGCTTCGTCGGGCTCGTCGCGACGATCGTCCCGCTTTTCATCACGCCATACTACTGCGTAATCGGCGGATGGGTCCTGTACTACCTCAAGGCCTACGCCGTGATGGCGTTCACCGGCGCCGCGCCGATGGGCGAGGCTGCGGCCGAATCGGGGGCGTTCTTCAGCGGGTTCATCTCCGCGCCGTTCGCTCCGTTCGGATACGGCATGGTCTTCGTCCTCGCGTGCGCGGGCGTGATCGTGCTCGGCGTAAAGAACGGCATCGAGAAGTCCAACCTCGTCATGATGCCAATCCTGTTCCTGATGGCCATCGCGATCTCCATCTACGTCGTGTGCCTGCCTGGTTCCGGCGACGGGCTCAGGTACTACCTGATGCCGAACCTCGACTCCGTTACGGTAAACGGACGCTTCTCGCTCGCGATGATGGGCAAGACGATCCTCGGCGCGATGGGGCAGATGTTCTACTCGCTCTCCCTCTCGATGGGCATCATGATCACCTACGGCTCATACATGAAGAAGGAGGACTCCATCGAGGGGTCCGTGCGCCGCATCGAGATCTTCGACACGATCATCGCCGTCGTCGCTGGCCTCATGATCATCCCAGTCGTCTACATGTTCGCCGTCAAGACGGGCGTCACGCCCGAGCTGATCGCGCAGCACGGAGGCGACGCCGCGGCGGCGACGGAGGCAGCGGTGCACTCGGCGATGAACGCGGGTCCCGGACTCATGTTCATCACGCTCCCGAAGGTGTTCGCGACGCTCGGAGCAGCGGGCGCGTGGATCGGACTCGCGTTCTTCCTCCTCGTCACGTTCGCGGCGGCCACGAGCGCCATCTCGCTCTTCGAGGCGTGCGTCGCGTCCGTCTGCGACCTCCTGCACCTCGAGCGCAAGGCCGCGACTTTCTTCACGGCCGCCATGCTCATGTTCCTCGCGACGTTCTCCGCGCTCGGATACGGACCGTGGGCCGACGTCACGGTGTTCAAGATGCAGTTCCTCGACTTCTTCGACTTCATCACGAACTCCGCGCTCATGCCGATCGTCGCGACGGCGACATGCATCTTCGTCGGATGGGTCCTCAAGCCGAAGTCCGTCATCGACGAGGTGGAGGAGGGCGGAAGGACGTTCCGCGCAAGGGGCCTCTACGTCGTGATGGTGAAGTACTTCGCCCCTGCGTTCATGATCGCCATCCTCGTATCGGAGATATGCCGCGCGTTCAAGATCGGCGGCTGGAGCATCTGACATGGACAAGTCCGAGGCAAAGGCGCGTATACTCGAGCTGAGGGCCCTCATCGAGAAGGCCAACCGCGACTACTACGACCTGCACCAGCCTACAGTAGGAGACCGGGACTACGACCTCTGGGAGCAGGAGCTCCTGAGGCTCGAGGACGAAAACCCCGAGTTCGCCTCTGACGCGTCTCCTGTGCGCAACGTCGCAGGCGGGCTCCTCGACGGCTTCGCCAAGGTCACGCACGACCCGCCCATGCAGTCGCTCGACAAGACGCACGCCAAGGGCGAGCTCGCCGAGTTCGACGCGTTCGTCAGGAAGACCGTCGAGGGCTTCACCTATCTCGTCGAGCCGAAGGTGGACGGCGTGTCGCTTTCGCTGCGCTACTCCGGCGGACGCCTCGTCAGGGCGGCGACGCGCGGCAACGGACTCATAGGCGACGACATCACCGCGAACGCGCTGACGATAAAGTCAATCCCGAAGACTCTTCCCAAGGACGCGCCCCGCGAGCTCGAGGTGCGCGGCGAGGCGTACATGACGCGCGACGGATTCGCCGCGCTCAACGAGCGCCAGGAGGCCGCCGGACTCGAGACGTTCGCGAATCCGAGGAACGCCTGCGCCGGCTCGCTCAAGCAGCTCGACTCGCGCGTCACCGCGGAGCGTCCGCTCGACGTGGTCATCTACAACGCGGGCGGAGCTGGGTGCGACGACTTCGCCTCGCACAGCGAGATGATCGGGGCGTTCAAGTCGTGGGGCTTTCCTGTCGCGCCGTGGTCGAGGTTCTGCAAGACGATCGAGGAGGTCTTCGCTGCGATAGACGAGCTGCAGACGCTCCGCCACACTTTCCGCTTCGAGATCGACGGAGCGGTCGTGAAGATCGACGAGCGCAGGTTCTATCCGGTCCTCGGCGCGACCGCGCACGGTCCGCGCTGGGCCCGCGCCTACAAGTACGCGCCCGAGCGCGCTGAGACCACCGTCGAGGCGATAACGGTCCAGGTCGGGCGCACCGGGATCCTCACGCCCGTCGCGGAGCTTAAGCCCGTTCCGCTCGCGGGGTCCGTGATATCCCGCGCGACTCTCCACAACGCCGACCAGATCGCGCGGCAGGACATCCGCATCGGCGACCATGTCTGGCTCGTCAAGGCGGGAGACGTGATCCCCGCGATAGAGTCGTCGATTCCCGAGAAGCGCACAGGGTCGGAGAAGGTCTTCAGCATGCCGGCGAAGTGCCCTGTGTGCGGCGGATCCGTCGCGCGTCTCGATGGCGAGGTCGCGACGCGGTGCGTCAACCCCGCGTGCCCCGCGCAGCTCTGCCGCCGCCTCGAGCACTTCGCGAGCCGCAACGCGCTCGACCTCAAGGCGCTCGGCGGAAAGCTCGCCGACATTTTCGTCGAGAAGGGCGTCGTGAAGGATCCGCTCGACCTCTTCACGCTCGACTACGACGCGCTCGCCTCGCTGAACATAGGCGACGAGTCCGCGCCGCGCAGGTTCGGCCTCAACGCGCAGAACCTGAGGCAGGCCGTCTCGGACGCGAAGTCGCTTCCGCTCGAGCGCTGGCTCTTCGCCGTCGGAATCCCTCAGGTCGGCGTGACGGTCGCGAAGGACATCGCCGCAGAGCACGAAAAGTTCAGCGACCTCAAGGACAGCCAGGTCCTGAGGAACGTCGTCGAAAACGATGCGAAGAAGGGCAGGGAGCGCAAGATACTCGCCATCAAGGTCGAGGCGGCGAAGGCGGTTCTCGGATTCTTCGACAGCGCCTACGGCGCGGCGTTCCTCGGGCGGATGCTCGCCCTCGGAATCGACCCGAAGCGCGGCGAACGCGCCGCGGCCGCGACGGAAGGTCCGCTCGCAGGCGCGGGATGCGTCCTCACCGGCACCCTGAGCCGTCCGCGCGGCGAATACGCCGCGCTCATCGAGGCGGCGGGCGGAATCGTGCAGAGCGCGGTCACGTCGAAGACGAAGTATCTCATCGCCGGCGCGAACGTCGGCGCCACGAAGACGGAGAAGGCGAGGAAGCTCGGCACCGAGGTGATCGACGAGACCCGGCTCCTGGAGCTTCTCGGCGCCGCGAAGGGCGGCGGGGCGCAGAAGTCGCCGGAGCAGGCGAAGCCGTCCGCGCCCACGCAGGGAGAGCTGTTCTGAGGGGGACAAACATTCACAGGAGTTCACATGAGAGGCTTTGCTTCCATTGACGATGCCCGCGCGTTCTTCGCGGGCGACAGGTTCGCGACCGAGAGCGGCATGACGCTCGAGGAGCTCGACGAAAGCCACGCCGTGACGAGCGTCGAGATCGGCGCGCGGCACAGGAACGCGCTCGGCGGCGTAATGGGCGGGGCGATATTCACCCTCGCGGACCTCGCGTTCGCCGCGCTCACGAACGACCGCGAGAGGTCCGTCGTAGCCCAGCAGGTCAGCGTAAACTACCTTGCCGCGCCGAAGGGCGGCAGGCTCGTCGCGACGGCGAGGTACAAGAAGGACGGACGCAGCTCGTGCGTGGTGAACGTCGACATCGTCGACGATTCCGGACGCGAGATCGCCCAGTTCGTCGGCACCGGCTTCAAGCTCCGCGGCTGACGGGACGTCAGACGACGGGGCGGATGTACTTCGACTTCAGCGCGCGCCAAAGGACGACGCAGAAGGCGGAGAGCGGAATCGCGAGGAGCAGGCCCAGCACCGGGCCAAGCACCGTGCCCCAGAAGAAGAACGAGAAGATCACGCCCGCATATCCAAGGCCCGTCTTGTTGCCCTGTATGCGCGGCGTGATGAGGTATCCGTCGAGGAGCTGGCCGATCGCCCACACTACGAGCACCATCACGACCCGCGTCGCCGAACCGCCGCCGAAGTAGGCGAGCGGAAGCGCTATCGGGAGGCACAGCACCGTTCCCATCAGCGGCACGAGGTTGAGGACCCCGAGCATGAAGCCGATGAGGAATCCGTACGGCAGCCCCACGAGCGCGAAGCCGAGCCCGTAGTAGACGCCCTCGATGAGGCAGATGACGGTCTGGCGCTGGAAGAAGCTCACGAGGATCGCGACGAACGCGTCGATCTGCTCGGCGACGAACGCGCGCGTCTCGGGCTTCAAAAAGGGCATCTGCGCGACGATGTCGCTTCCGCGCCTCGGCCTCGAAGTGAGGAAGAACACGAAGAATATTATGGTGACCAGGGCCTGCACAGCCCCGGAGAAGCACTTGAGCGCGCCCGAGCCCGCCTTGAGCGCCGCGCCGCCGTAGTTCGTGTACAGGTCCGCTATGCTGTCGTACTTGATGCCCAGCTGGTCCATGAGCCCGACGGACTTCGGGAAGGTGGTGCGTATCCACTCGAGGACCTGGTGCGCCATCGTCGGGCCCTGTCGGATGAGGTTCGAAATCTGGTCTACCGTCACCGCCCCGGCGTACCAGAGGAAGAAGCCGAGCGGGACGAATATCGTCAGCAGCATCACGGCGAGCGCGAGCGACGGGTTCTTGAGGAGCCGCCGCCACATTATGTAGTACGGCTTGAAGAACAGCGACAGGAAGAAGCCGAGCACCACGGGAACTATCGCGGCGGACGCGAAGGAGATGAGCTTCAGCACCGCCCATCCCACGGCCGCGACGAATGTGAACACAAGCGAAAGGGCGAGCACAGTGATGCCCGTCGCGACAGTCTTTTTCTGTCCGTCGGTAAGTTCAATCATTCTGCCAGAACCTCCTTGACTAACCTCAATGGCTGACTACTATACATTGTTTTCCGCTACGCGCGTCCTCTGCGGAAGGACTCGACCATCACGTTTATCTTGCGGAACTCCTCGCTCACCTTGATGTGCTGCGGACACTTTGGATGGCACTTGTCGCAGGCGCAGCAGCGCGAGGCGTCCGCCTTGGGGCCTACTTTGTCGCGGTACACGGCGAGGAACTTCTTGCGGTCCTCGGCGGACATCCCGGTGCCGTCTCCGTTAGGACCGAGCAGTCCGTCCGTGCGGCAGGCGTTGACGAGTCCGAACACGCCCGGGATGTCCACTCCGTGCGGACACGG
>JAFPDR010000172.1 GCA_017389885.1 Kiritimatiellia bacterium | reverse complement strand
GGGGCGAGTTCGCGAAGTGCGCCCTCTCCGGCGAGAAGTTCGAGCTCAAGCGCATGAAGTGATTTAGCTCAATCCCCAACCCCCCAATCCCCGGTGGCGCTGTTCGGTCCCGTTATGCTATAATATCGGGCAAGACGAAAGGACCTGAACATGACGATCGGCTGCTACGAGACCGTGAGGCTTCTGGGGAAGGGCGGGATGAGCGAGGTGTACGAGGCGGTGAATCCGCGCCTCGGGTCGCACCACGCGCTCAAGCTGTTCGTCTACGAGAAGGACGACCCCGAGGTGCGCAGGCGCTTCGAGGACGAGGGACGCCTCCTCGCGCGGCTGTCGCATCCGAGGATCGTCAAGGTGACGGACTTCGGCACGGACCAGGCGACGGGCAAGCCGTACTTCGTGATGGACCTCGTCCTCGACGGGTCCGGAGAGACGAAGTCCCTCGCCGACGTCGAGCCCGGCAGCGTCGACGAGGAGATGGTCGGACGCTGGTACGACGACCTGCGCGAGGGCCTCGCGTACATCCACGCCAACGGCGTCGTGCATCGCGACCTCAAGCTGCAGAACGTGCTCGTAGGGCCCGACGGGCACGTCGTCATCACCGATTTCGGAATCTCCAAGATATTCGACTCGAAGGGCGACGGGAAGACCGTCGTCGACGTGGTAAACACGATCGTCAAGATGCGCGAGGGGCGCTCGCTCGTGATGGGCTCGGTCGGATACATGGCCCCGGAGCTCGAAATGGGCGTCGCGGCGAGTCCGCAGAGCGACTGGTACGCGCTCGGCGTGATCACCTACAGGCTCCTCACCGGGACGTGGTGCGACGCGCGCACGGACGTCCTCGCGGCGCTCTCGACCTACGACCCCGTCTGGCGTCGCATACTCCCCAAGCTCCTGCACGCGAACCCGCAGGGGCGCGAGTGCCTGTCGTACGCCGAGGAGAAGCGCGCGGACCGCGAGACGGCAGAGTTCGAGTCCGAGGAGCGCTGGCTGAAGGCGAAGTCGCGCGGACACTTCGCGCGCCACGTGGCGCGCTACCTGAGCGTGGTGGCCGTCGTGCTCGCGATCGCGTTCGCGTGGCAGGCGCGCGAGTTCCACGTGCAGCGCGAGATGTGGAGGCTCAGGCTCCAGAACGCCGGCGCAAGGCCGGCCGTCCCGCTCTTCGACGAGCTCTTCCGCGTCCCCGCCGAGGCCAAGGGCGACGACCAGTACGACGACGACGGGAACGTAGTGATGCCGTCCCGCGGCGCGTTCGAGGCCGCGCGCCTCGACGCGCTCGTGCTGACGCATCCGACGCTGTCCGCCCTCGCGTCGGGCGGCATAACGATCGAGAAGGCGATATCCGACATGGAGTCGATGAGGGAACGGCTCTCAGAGGACTCCGACGAGTCCCCGTTCGACAACCTCCGGTTCGGAGACGCGGACTACATGCAGTCCGGCGACAACGAGCCGCTGCGCATGATGCTCGAGACGGCGATCGAGAAGCTGCAGGAGGCGGCGGAGAAGTGAGCACATTCCCCGTCACGTCCGTAACGCTGATCGCGAAGATCAAGAACCTCGCGCCCGGGGAGGACTCCGCGGCGTGGGTGAGGTTCTGGAACTCGTATTCGGACGCGATACGCCAGTTCGCCGCGCTGAAGGGCGGCGAGGAGAACGCGGACGACATAGTCATGACCGTCCTCGGAAAGCTCGTGGACGTGCTGCGGAGCGGACAGTACACGCCGGAGAAGGGGAAGTTCCACTCATACCTCGCGACTATGATCGTCAACGAGGTGCACATGTCCCACCGCAGGGAGATCGCCCGCGCGTCGGACCGCAAGGTGTCGATAGACTCGTCCGTTCCCGGCGGCGCGGCGGAGTCCTCCGACCGCACCCTCGCGGACACCATCGCGGCGCCGGAGGTCTCGCCCGAGCGGCTCGACGCCGACTGGCGGGAGGCGGTGCTGAAGTCGGCGGTGGAGCACGTCCTCACGAAGACGGCCCTCTCCGAGCGCGACAGGAACGTCTACCGCGAGTACGCGCTCGAGGGGCGCGACATCGGCGAGGTCGCGGCGAAGTACCGCATCTCGCGCAACTACGTGAGCCAGATACGCGTGCGCATCGACAAGCGCATCGTCGACTTCGGCAAGACCCTGGTCGCGGGCGCGTAGAGGAGGGCGCGCCGGACGGGAAAGCAGAGAGGCCGCGGCGCATTCGCCGCGGCCTCCTGTATCGTTGACGTGGAAGCCGTCTTACTTGACGGTGATGACGGAGTTGAACGTGCCCTGGTCGTTCTTGACCGCGTTCACGTTCTCGGGATCGGCGCACCACGTGCCGTCGATCACGAACTTGTACTGGTACTCGCCCGGAGCGAGCTGGACGGTGGCGGCGTAGATGCCTTCCTTCGCCTTGTAGGCCATCTTCTTGGCCGTGGTGCTCCACTCGTTGAACGAGCCGGCGAGGTAGACCGCCTTGCCCTGCTCGGCATGGACGGTGAACGTCACCGCTTTGGTGGCGGGCGCAGCCGCCTTCTTCGCGACGGCCTTGGCCGGCGCCTTCTTCGCGACGACCTTGACGGTCGCGCACTGTTTCTTTGTCGTGCTCTTGATCTTCATTTGTTGCGTCCTTTCAATGGCATCCCGAAGGCGCGTTGTTGCTGCTGTATCGCCCGGAAAAAGCCTTTTTCGAATGAACGGGCGAATAGTATCTCATATTTTTTTGAAAAGTCAATGGGAAACTTCAGGAAATTTTTTGGTATAATTTACCGCGTTCGGGGCGATGAGGAACATTCGCCGCGGAAGCAGACATGACAGAAGGATTCAAAGACAAGGTGGCGAAGACCGTGACGGTCGCCCTCATCGTCGTGATCGGCGTGGGCGGAGCGGTCTCGGTGTGGCCGACGTACCTGCGTGGCAAGGAGCTCAAGCGCCAGGACGCGGAGCTCACGCAGAGGATCGAGGAGAAGAAGCGCGAGATCGCGAAGCTCATCGAGAACCAGAACAGGTTCCGCTCGGACCGCGACTTCGTTGAGCAGATCGCGCGCAGGAACGGACGCGTGTTCCCGGGCGAGCTCGTGTTCGTCTTCGACGACTGAACATGGCGAACTTCCTAAGGATGCTCGTCGGCGTCGCACTTCTCCCCGCGTGCTGGGGCGTCGCGCGCGCGTTCTTCGACTCAGTGCTCGTGGCGGGCGATGCGGAGGGGGTCAGCCCGGAGGCGCTTTCGCTCCTCGGCGGAATCGCGGCGTTCGCCCTCTGCTGGCTCGCGCTCTCGCACCCCGTGCGCGCGTACGTGCTCGGACACGAGCTCACGCACGCGATGTGGGGCGTCGCCTTCGGCGCGCGGCCGTCGAAGCTCAAGGTGTCCGGCTCGGGCGGCAGCGTGAACCTCACGAAGACAAACATGCTCATCACCCTCGCGCCGTACTTCTTCCCGTTCTACACGTTCGTCGTCGTCGCGGCGGCGCTCGCCACGCTCGCGTTCGTGCGTCCGCTCCCGTTCCTCCCCCTGTGGATGTTCATGATCGGCTTCACCTGGGCGTTCCACGTCCTCTTCACGATCGAGACGCTCTCGCGCGAGCAGCCGGACGTGCAGCTGTACGGACGCGTCTTCTCGTGGGTGTTCATCTTCCTCGCGAACGCGGCGCTCGTGCTCGCGTGGCTCGCGGCCGCGACGCCGCTCACGTTCCGGGAGCTCGGCGGCTTCCTCGCCGGACGCACCGCGTCCGCATACCTCTGCGTCGGCTCGGCAATCGTATCTTCGGCGAAATGGATCCGCGGCGCATTCGCCGCGGACGCCTCGGGAGGGGCATGAAATGTATCCAGACCTGATAGACCTCGGCTTTCTCCATCTCAAGACCTACGGCGCGTGCATGGCCGTCGGCTTCATACTCTGCTGGACGCTCATCGAGCGCCTCTCGAAGCGGAAGGACCTCTCGAACTTCATCCTCGCGCTGATGCTCTCCGGCGTCGTCGGGAGCCGCGCCGCGTACGTCATCGAGCACTGGAAGAGCGAGTTCGCCGCGCGTCCGCTCGACATAGTGCGCGTCGACCAGGGGGGGCTCATGTTCTACGGGGGGCTAATCCTCGCCGTCGCCGTGTTCTTCGCGTGGTGCAGGTGGAAGAGGGAGAGTCCGCTCGCGCTTGCGGACCTCTTCTGCACGGTGATTCCGCTCGGACACGCCTGCGGACGCATCGGGTGCTTCTTCTACGGATGCTGCTACGGACGCGACTCGGACGCGTGGTGCGCGGTCGTGTTCCCGAAGTTCTCTCCGAGCTGGTACGAGCACGGACGGCAGATGGTGCCTGTCCTGCCGACGCAGCTCTTCGAGGCCGCGGCGCTCCTCGTCCTCTTCGCGGCGCTGATGGCGCTGTACCTCCGCTTCAGGCGCGGCACATGCGCCGCGTACCTGGTGGGCTACGGCGTGATACGCTTCTGCATCGAGTTCATGCGCGGCGACCCGCGCGCCGCGTTCTGGGGGCTCAGCATCGGGCAGGTCATCTCGGTCTGCCTCGTCGCCGCAGGGGCGGCGCTGTTCTTTTCGACGCGGCGGATGCGCCGCGCGGGGGATTCCGAAGAAGGGGGAAAACACGATGAACACAGCAAGGATATTCGACATTGACGACGACGCGTCCGTTGCGGCGCTCGGGGGGAAGTTCGCGAAGGCGTTCGAGTTCCTGAGGCGTCCGGACCTCCAGCGCCTCGCGCCCGGACGCTACTCCATAGACGGCGAGCGCGTATTCGCGATCATCTCCGACAACGACCTCAAGGCCGTCGGCGCCATGCAGCGTCCGGAGTTCCACAAGAGGTACGCGGACGTGCAGGCCCCGCTTACGGACGAGGAGCTGTTCGGGCTCCCCGACCTGCCCGAGGCCGTCGCGAACGGTCCGTTCGACGACGAGAAGGACATCGCGTTCTTCGACGCGCCGTGTCCGATGCGCGCGGTAAGGCCCGGGCAGTGCATCGTCATCGAGCCGCTCGTCGCGCACGCGCCGTGCCATACGGACGAACCCGGCACGCGCCTGCGCAAGGCGATCGTCAAGGTCCTGTTCTGAGCCGCCGGCCGCAGCTGCGGACATCTCGCGCGGAATATGGTATAATACCATGCATGAACGAGTACGAGGAGAACGGCCGGGAACTTGAGCGGACGATAGTGGAGCTCCAGAAGGACGTCGGGTCGATGAGTCCGAGGCGCATGCTGGAGATCGTCCGCAACCGCATGGACGCGGACCTCTGCTACGTCATGCAGATTCGCCCGGACGGCAGCGGAGTCGTCCGCCCCGAGCATCTGCTTACCCGCGGCGGATGGGCCAACACGCTCGAGTGGAAGCTTGACTCCGAGCTCGGCCGCATCTTCGACGCGAGGCTAAAGTCCGGCTCCGTGGTCACGTTTCTCGAAAGCGACTTCGGCTGGATCAGGGAGAAGTCCGTCATCGAGGCCGCGCTCCCGGCGAGCCTCGCGGAGCTGAAGTCCCTCCACTGCTTCGGCGCGCGCAAGAAGGGGGAGCTTGTCGGCGTCCTCTGCGTGGGCTACAACGGCGCGGAGGAGCTTTCGAGGGCACTGGAGGACTTCCTGCGCCGCTCGGCGCTCGTCATCGTCATGGCCTTGGAGAGGATCGCGACGTACCACGAGCTTTCCGTCGCGCTCAGCATCGCGCACCTCAAGGGCGAGGTGGTGGAGTTCCTGTTCAGGCACCAGGAATACGCGGAGGTGAGGGACTTCGTGGGCGCAAAGGTCTGCGAGATCACCGGCGCGCAGCACCTGATGCTGTACTCCGAGGACGGCGCGCGGAGCGACTGGTTCGGGGCGGACGCGCCGGAGTGCTGCCGCGCCTGCGCGAGGGCGTCGGTCAAGTTCGAGAAGAGGCTCTCGCCGGAGTTCTTCGCGGGGCGCGAGTCGGTGATAGTCCGAGATGGCGATCCCATGCCAGAGATGAACCTTCCGCCGTACTGCCCGATGACGTCGTCCGTCGTCGCGCAGTTCAGGAGCGAGGGCGGATGGTGGCAGATGGTCGTCGACTACACGAAGCCGCACAACCACAACCTCGAGGAGGTGGCGCGGGGAATCCGCACGGCCACCGAGTTCCTCGCGCTCGCGTACGCGAGGGAGCATGCCGCGAACACGATCAAGATGATGCAGGACCACCACAAGTTCCGCGCCGACGCGCTCGCGTACGCGTTCTCGAAGGACGACATCCCGGGACTGGTCGACATGATGATGCACCGCCTTCTCGAGCTGACCGAGTGCGACTACATCGCGATCCATTCAGTCGACGGCGATCACCTGATGCTGCATCCGGACGGAGAAGTGAAGGCATGCCCCGGGCGGTGCGAGGCGTGCTCGTTCTACAGGCTTAAGATTCCGTCCGTGGAGGACGCGGAGCACGTGATCGAGCTGCCGGACGCGAAGGGACAGTCCGTCGCGTCCATTCCGTGCGACTGCCCGGCGAGGTCGCTCGAGGTCGTCGTAGTGCAGTGCGACGGGAAGCCCTGGGGCGGGATCGCGCTCCACTACCTGAACCGCAGGAAGAGGATATCCGACCACGACAGGGCGACGCTCAAGATGTCCGCGGACGTGCTGACGCTCGCGCTCGAGCGCCGTTCCGCCGCGGCGCGGCTCAAGGCGGAGCGCGACCGCGTGATAGAGGCCGAGAAGGCGCGCAGCTACTTCTTCTCCGCGGTCTCGCACGACATCCGCACGCCGCTCAACGCGATAATCGGCTTTTCGGAGCTCCTGCAGTCCGGCGGCATCCCGCCGGAGGAGGCCGAGCAGAACATCAGGATGATCGTGTCGAGCGGCAAGACCCTGCTGCAGCTCATCAACGACGTCCTCGACCTCTCGCAGATGGACCTCGGCAAGCTCAAGTTCAACCTCGAGCCGTCGGACGTCGGCGAGATCGTGCGGGAGACGGCGATGATGTTCCTGCCGCAGGCGAAGGACAGGAACCAGGCGATCGTGACGGAGATACCGGAGCTCCCGCGGCTCATGGTGGACCCTTACCGGTTCCGCCAGG
>JAFPDR010000171.1 GCA_017389885.1 Kiritimatiellia bacterium | reverse complement strand
GTCGTCGTCGCAAACAAGCTCCGCGCGAAGGATCTCCCCACGTTTGATCCTTCCGTCGACGCAGGCGCCTTCGTGATCGTCACGAACGCCGCGCTCGTGAAGCTCACGGGCAAGAAGGAGGAGCAGAAGACCTACCAGCGCTACAGCGGCTACAGGAACGGACTCAAGGAGTTCACCGCCGCCGAGATGCGCGCGAAGCATCCCGACCGCATGATCAAGGAGGCGGTGTGGGGCATGCTCCCGAAGAACAACATCGCGCGCAAGATGATGACGCGCGTCAAGGTGTTCGCGGGAGAGGCCGACAAGGGAACTCTCGCGGCGCAGAAGCCGGTCGAAATCAAGCTCTAAGGAGGATTTAAGAAATGGCAACCAAGAAGGCTATATCCGCTGGAACCGGCCGCCGCAAGACTGCGACCGCCCGCGTGAACCTGGTCGAGGGCAAGGGCGCGTGGACCGTCAACGGCGTCGCGCTCGAGGAGTACATCCCGAGCGAGGCCCTGCGCGACTACCTCAAGCAGCCCGTCGCGATCTCCGGATACGACATGGAGAAGGTCGACGTCGTCGTCTTCGCCAAGGGCGGCGGAATCTCCGGCCAGGCCGGCGCGATCCGCCACGGCCTCGCCCGCGCGCTCGTCGCCGCTGACGAAACGACCCGCGCCGCTCTCAAGAAGGCCGGCTGCATGACCCGCGACAGCCGCATGAAGGAGCGCAAGAAACCCGGTCAGCCCGGCGCCCGCAAGCGCTTCCAGTTCTCGAAGCGTTAATCATGGCATTCGGTTTTCTCAAGAAGATCGCAGCCGTCATCACCGGCAAGTCCTCCGCGAAGAAGGAGGACTCTGCCGGTGGCGCGAAGAAACGCCGCCGCGGCGGACGCGGCAAGGGCGGCAACGCGCAGAACCAGCAGCAGAAGGGCGGCCAGCAGCAGAAAGGCCAGCAGAAGGGCCAGCAGCCCAAGGGCGGCCAGCAGCAGAAGAAGCAGGGCGCCCCGCAGCAGCAGAAAGGCCAGCAGAAGGGCCAGCAGCCCCGCGGAGAGCGCAGGGAAGACCGCCGCGGCCCGCGCAGGGGCGACCGCGGACGCCGCGGTCCCGTGCATGTCGACACTGCGGCGAACGAGATGCGCCCCGGCGGCGAGATATCGCCCGAGGAGCTTGCCGCGCGCAAGGCCGCGCATGCGGCGTGGTCGCTCGAGTCCTTCCAGGTCGAGCCCATCGAGGGCAAGAAGCGCTTCCACGACTTCGACCTTCCGTCCGAGGTGATGCACGGCATCGCCGACCTCGGGTTCAAGTACTGCACCGAGATCCAGGCCCTCTCGCTCGAGCAGGCGCTCGCAGGCAAGAACATCGCCGGCAAGGCGCAGACGGGATCCGGCAAGACCGCCGCGTTCCTCGTCGCGATCCTCACGCGCTACCTCAGGAGCCCCGAGAACCGCGCGAAGGAGGGCGGCAATCCGCGCGCCCTCGTGATCGCGCCGACCCGCGAGCTCGTCATCCAGATCTGCAAGGACGCCGACGCGATCGGCAAGTACACCGGCCTCAGGTCCCTCGCCGTCTACGGCGGGATGGACTACGACCGCCAGCGCAGGGAGGTGCTCTCAGCGCCCGTCGACCTTCTGGTCGCGACGCCTGGGCGTCTCCTCGACTTCGTCAAGTCGCGCGTCATCAACCTCTCGAACGTCGACACGCTCGTCATCGACGAGGCTGACCGCATGCTCGACATGGGCTTCATACCCGACGTCAGGCGCATCATGAGCTACCTGCCGCCGAAGCAGAAGCGCACGACGATGCTCTACTCCGCGACGCTCAACGACGCGGTGATGCGCCTCGCGATGAACTGGATGGAGGAGCCCTACAAGGCCGAGGTGGAGTCCGAGACGAACGCCACCGACACCGTGAAGCAGGTCGTCTACGTCATCCAGGCGAAGGACAAGTTCACCGTCCTCTACAACCACATCGCGCTCCACCCGGACGCGCGCACGATCGTGTTCTGCAACCGCAAGTGCACGACCGAGGACGTCTACGAGTCGCTCAGGATCCGCGGCGTCAACGTCGAGATGCTCTCCGGCGACGTGAACCAGAACAAGCGCCTCAAGGTGCTCGACGCGTTCCGCGACGGCGAGGTCAAGATCGTCGTGGCGACGGACGTGGCCGGACGCGGCATTGACGTCAAGGGCCTGGAGTACGTGGTCAACTTCGACTTCCCCTACGAGGCGGAGGACTATGTGCACCGCATCGGCCGCACCGGCCGCGCGGGTTCCACGGGCATCGCGATCTCGTTCGCGGACGAGTACGAGAGCTGCCAGATCCCCGACATCGAGAAGTACATCAACGAGGAGCTGAAGTGCACCGTGATCGGTCCGGACGACCCGCTGATGAAGCCGATTCCCCCGCGCCATTCGAAGCTTGGCGAAGTCGATGCTGCCGCGAAGGCGGAAGTCGACGCGCGCGAAGCGGCGGGCGAGGAGGAGAAGGCGGCGGCCGCCGCGTTGGTCGGCGCGAACGCGTCCACCGCGGACGGAAGGCCCGCGGTCCTCAAGGAGGACGCGCCGCAGCGCGAGCTCCCGAAGTTCGAGAACGCGCTCGAGCCCAAGGCTCCGCCGCCGGACGAGTCGGACATCTATTCGAAGCCCGTCGAGCAGAAGGAGAAGCTCGAAGAGTGGAAGATGTGACATCCCCGTCGGGGTGTTGCACATGGCAAGGAACGCGCCGCCTGCGATTGCAAGCGGCGCGCTTTTTGTGGTATAATCTCCGCCCATGAACACGAAACTATTCTCTATGCTGGCGGCGGGGCTTGCCCTTGCCGGGTGCTGCACATGCGATTTCGGCGTCGATCCCAAGGATCCCGTCGTCGGAAACTGGGGCCTCAAGCTCGGCTACGAAAACATGAACGCCGGGCACATGATCGTCTCGCGCGACGCGGACGGCAAGGCGCAGGCCGTCGTCCTCTGGCGCTGGGCGTCGCCGATTCCGATGAAGAACGTCGTTCTCGACGGCAACAAGATCACCTTCGACCATCCGTGGGGCTTCAAGTTCGCGGGCGAGGTCGAGGGCAACGCGCTCGTCGCTACCGCGACGAAGAACGACGGCAAGCCCGAGACGACCGTCGAGGGGTGGCGCAACCCCGTGATCAAGTCCGCTTCCACGAAGGACGCGAAGCTCGGCGAGCCGATCGACCTCCTCGCCGACGGACTCGACGGATGGGAGCTCATGGACAAGAAGGCCAAGAACGGATGGTCGTTCAAGGACGGCGTCCTCTCCAACACGCTCGGCCTCAAGCCCGACGGCTCCTGGGCCGGCGGCGGCGCGAACCTCATGTCCAAGCGCGCCGACTTCTACGACTTCAACCTCGAGTACGACGTGCGCGTCCCGAAGAACTCGAACTCCGGCGTGTACCTGCGCGGACGCTACGAGTGCCAGGTCGTCGACAGCTACGGCAAGCCCGTCAACGAGCACAACATGGCCGCGTACTACGGACGCGTCGTGCCGAAGGTCGCCGCCGAGAAGAAGCCCGGCGAGTGGCAGCACGTCTCCGTCACGCTCTACAAGCGCCACATGACCGTCGTCCTCAACGGCATCACGATCATCGAGGACGCGCCTGTGGTGGGAATCACCGGCGGCGCGATCGACGCGAACGAGTTCGTCCCCGGCCCGATCTACCTCCAGGGCGACCACTCCGACGCGGACTTCAAGAACATGATCCTCCGTCCCGCGAAGTAACCGCGGGATAAAGGCACGGCATGGCCGGGAAGACGATAGCGCTTGTGTCGCTCGGCTGCGCGAAGAACGCGGTCGACCTCCAGGTCATGTCGGGGAACCTCCTCAAGAAGGGGTGGTCCCTTTCGTCCGATCCGGACAGGGCGGACGTTGTGATCGTCAACACGTGCTCGTTCATCGAGTCGGCGCGCGAGGAGGCGGAGGCCGAAATCCTCCGCGCCGTCGAGCTCAAGAAGCGCGGCAACTACGGCAGGGTGGTCGTCACCGGATGCTATCCGCAGCGCTACCCCGAGCTGAAGGGCGCGTTTCCGGGTGTCGACGAGTGGGGCGGAGTGCCGCAGGACTGGATCGAGCCCAGGATGCCGGCGCTCCGCTTCACCGGCAGGGCCTTCGCGTACCTCAAGATCGCCGAGGGCTGCGCGCACCGCTGCGCGTACTGCGCGATCCCACTCATCCGCGGAAAGTACCGCTCGCGTCCGATGCGCTCGATCCTCAGGGAGGCGCGCGCTCTCGTCGCGAGCGGATGCCGCGAGCTCGACGTCGTCGCGCAGGATCCGATGCTGTGGTGCGAGAAGGGGAAGAGACTCCCGGACCTCCTGCGCGCGATCGACAGGATACCCGGCGACTTCTGGGTGCGCGTCCTGTACTCGTATCCGAGCGAGATTTCGGAGGATTTCCTCGTCTGGATGCTCACCTCGCCGCACGCCGTGCGCTACATCGACGTCCCCCTGCAGCACACCGTTCCCGAGGTCCTCGCGAAGATGAACCGCAGGGCGGCGATAGACGATTCGCTCACCGCCGCGGAGTTCCTGAGGGACGTCATACCGGACGTCACGCTCAGGACCACGATAATGACCGGCTTCCCGGGCGAGACCGAGGCGCGGTTCCGCGTGATGATGTCCGACCTCAGGAGAATGCAGTTCGACCATCTCGGATGCTTCGCGTACTCCCCCGAGAAGGGAACGAAGGGCGCGAAGCTCGCGGGGCGTCCGTCCCGCGCAGTGGCGGAGAGGCGCGAGAAGGCCGTGATGGAGCTCGCGAAGTCGATCTGGAAGGTCCGCTCGAGGCGGCTCGTCGGCAAGACGTTCCGCGCGCTCGTCGTGGCGCCGGGCGTCGCGAGGATGGAGTCGCAGGCTCCCGACGTCGACGGAGTGACGTATCTCGCCTGCGAAGGCGCGGCGCCTGAGGTCGGCGAGTTCGTGGACGTGAAGGTCGTGAAGGTCAAGGGCTTCGACTTCGTGGGCGAGGTGGTGCCGGGGCATGGCGTCAGCAGGTGACCTCAAGCTTTCAACTTTGAACTTTGAACTTTGAACTTTAAACTTTAAACTTTCAACTTTAAACTTCCCTTCCCTTGAAGCGTCCCATCCCATACGTGAACGAAGAGGTCTCGAAACGTGACCTCAAGTACTACATCTTCGACTGGGACGACAACATCCTGCACATGCCCACGCGCATCCAGATGGAGCACCGCGAGAAGCCGGGCGATCCGTGGGAGCCGGTCGAGGTCTCGACGGCGACATTCGCGCTCGTGCGGGCTGACGAGGAGCACTACCGCGCGCCGGGCGGCGTGTGGGCCGAGGCGTTCCGCAACTTCGAGGACTCGCCCGGACGCGACAACTTCATCGAGGACACGATTGCGGCCCTCGAGAAGATCGAGCACGGCGAGAAGCCCTCGCCGAGCTTCAACACCTTCAAGAAGACGCTCGTCGAGGGACGCATCTTCGCGATCGTAACCGCGCGCGGGCACGCGCCCGAGACTATCGAGAAGGCCGTGCGGGTCTTCATAAGGTACGCGCTCAGCGAGGAGGAGCGCGAGGTGATGATGTCCAACCTGCGCGGATACCGCCAGTGGATCGACGGAGTTGGCGACGGGGAGTTCGGGACGGACGCAGAGGAGCTCGACTACTACCTCGGGATGTGCCGCTACTCGGCCGTCACGTACGAGGGCTTCAAGGAGCGCATGGAGCGCGATCCGATATACCAGGAGAAGCTCGCCGTCGCGACGACGGCGGCGAAGCCGGAGCTCGCGAAGGAGTTCGCGATACGCGACTTCGTGGAGCACGTGTTCCACATGGTGCGCCGAAACGGCACTGCGGACCGACCTGTCTCTATCGGATTCTCCGACGACGACAAGGGGAACGTCAAGTGCGTGTCGGACTACATCCGCTCGGAGCTCTCTAAGCGCTTCGAGGGCATCAAGTTCGTCGTCT
>JAFPDR010000170.1 GCA_017389885.1 Kiritimatiellia bacterium | reverse complement strand
GGGCGGCTACAAGCGCTCGAAGTGGTTCGGGTGCAGCTGCTGTCCCGTGAACGTCGTGCGGTTCATCCCGCAGATCGTACGCTTCGCCTACGCGACGCGCGGCGACGCGGCGTACGTAAACCTGTTCGTGGACAGCGACGCGCGGCTCGCGCTCGCCGGCGGCGAGGTCAGGCTCTCGCAGCGCACGGAGTATCCGTGGAGCGGCGCCGTGAAGATCACCGTCGACGACATCAAACGTCAAACTCCCCAACTTCAAACATCAAACTTCAAACTGAACGTCCGCATCCCCGGCTGGTGCGTGGGGCGTCCCGTGCCGAGCGACCTCTACTCGCAGGTCTCGCCCGGCGGCCTCTCGGACTTCTCGGTGAAGGTGAACGGCGCGCCGTTCGCGGTGAGGCCGCAGAAGGGCTACTGCGTGATCGACCGCGCGTGGAAGGCCGGCGACACGGTTGAGATCGCGATGAACATGCCGGTGCGCCGCGTGAAGGCCCACGAAAACGTCAAGGCGGACCGCGGCAGGCTTGCCGTGGAGCGCGGTCCGGTCGTCTACTGCGCGGAAGGCGCGGACAACGGCGGGAAGGCGTTCGAGGCGCGGCTCCCCGCGGACGCGGCGTTTGCAGATGCGTCAGTCGCGATCGGCGGCACGGCGTTCCCCGCGCTCAAGGCGTCGAACGGGCTCGTGCTCGTGCCGTACTTCGCCTGGTGCCACCGCGGCGCGGGCGAGATGCAGACCTGGTTTCTTGAGAGGTGACGAATGAAAGGGGGAGCCGTGAAGAAGATAAAGGTGGCGCTTGTCGACGACCATGCGGTCGTGAGGATGGGGCTCAGGTACGCGCTTTCGCTGTTCAAGGACATCGAGCTCGTGGGCGAACTTGAGGACGGTGAGGGCGCGGCGGCGCTCGTGAGGAACACCGGCGCGGACGTGACGCTCCTGGACATCAGGATGCCCGGGAAGGACGGCATCGCCGCGCTCGGCGAGATACTCGCCGCGGACCCCGCGGCGAAGGTCGTGATGCTCACGACGAGCTCCATGGAGGAGGACGTCTATGCCGCGCTGAACGCTGGCGCGAAGGGGTACGTGCTGAAGGACCGCAACCCCGAGAACATCGTGAAGGCGGTGCGCGCCGTCGCGGAGGGGGGCACGTTCATCCCCGACGACATCAAGGCGATATACAAGGCGAGGAGCGAGGAGCCGGAGCTCACGTCCGCCGAGCGCGAGGCGGTGGAGCTGCTCGTCCAGGGCCTGAGCAACAAGGCGATAGCCGAGAGGCTCGGCATATCCGAGGACGGCGTGAAGGTGCGCCTGAAGCACGCGTACGAGAAGCTCGGAGTGGGGGACAGGGCGGGCGCGATATCCGTCGCCGTCAGGCGCGGCATCGCCCGCCCCGCCGGAATGTCGTAGGCGCGGTGGCGGATTCGCGCGCGTTTTGGTATAATAGCGGGAACAGGAGGTGGTGTGTCCGCGGTGGACGCGCCGCGGACTCCGGGGAGTTTTGATGGAAACGCTGTTCAGCATGGCTGCAATCGCGTTCTGGACGCTCTGCGCGGCCGGAATCGCATGGTATGCCGCGAACGTCGCGAAGGACGTCACGTACGTGACGCTCGCCGACGGGCGCAGGCAGGAGCGCTCGCTCCCGGTCGTCTTCAAGATGCTGCTTCCGTTCGTGGGGAACCTCGACGGGCTCGTCTCGAAGCCGATGTTCGCGAAGCAGATCGAGAACGCGGACTGGATGCTCGTCGCCGCGGGGTTCGAGGGGCTTCTCTCCGGGCGCGAGTTCGTCGCGCTGAAGATGCTGTGTCCGATAGTCCTCGGCACGGCGTGGACCGTCCTCGTCGCGCTGCTCGGCGCGGCGCTCCCGGGCTCGCCGTTCGCGGACGGGCTCGTTCCGCTAAGCATATTCGGATTCTTCCTCTTCTACGTCCAGCCGATGATGTGGCTCAGGAGCTCGCTCAAGAAGCGCCACCTCGCGATCATGAAGGCGCTGCCGTTCGTGCTCGACATCCTCACGCTCTCCGTCGAGGCCGGAATGGACTTCATCAGCGCTCTGCAGCGCAACTGCCAGTCGAGGAAGCTGGATCCGCTCAACGAGGAGCTGCTGCGCATGACGAAGGAGATTCAGGTCGGCTCCTCGCGCCGCGAGGCGCTCAGGAACATGGCCGACCGCGTGAGGCAGAGCGACCTCAAGTCCGTCGCGTTCGCGCTCATCCAGGCGGACGAGCTCGGCGTCTCGATCGGCGCGATACTGCGCATACAGTCCGAGCAGCTCAGGAGCCGCCGCTTCGACCGCGCCGAGAAGCTTGCGCACGAGGCGCCGACGAAGATGCTCGGGCCCCTCATGCTATGCATATTTCCGGCGGTATTCATCATCCTCCTCGGCCCTGTCCTCACGCAGGCGATGAAGGGAATGCTGTAGCAGCAAGGAGCGAAAAAAGACATGGCGAAACGACCAGAACTGCTCATAGCGTCGGGCCCGATGCAGGGAACGCGCTTCCAGGTGGCAATAGGGGGGACGCGGCTCGGCCGGTCCTCCTCGAATGACGTGCACCTCCCCGACGAGGAGCTTTCCCGCAACCACTGCCTCTTCGAGAGGTCGGGCGAGTCGGGCCTGCGCCTCACCGACCTCGCGAGCGCGAACGGGACGTTCGTGAACGGCGAGCAGCTCGGCGCGGAGTCGCGCGAGCTCAAGGTGGGCGACACGATCGAGGTCGGCTCGACCACCATCACCGTCGTAGGAGAGGGCGAGGCCGCGAAGCCTCCGGCCGCTCCCGCGGCGCCCGTGCCGACGGCGCGCGTGATGCCGGCGGGCGGCGCGGTTGACCTCGGGCTCGGCGGCGGCGGCGCGGTGCAGGGCCTGCCGCCGAAGCACGGACAGCAGCAGCCGTCGGGGTCGCACAGGCGTCCTTCGGGCGGCTCGCGCTCGCCGGTGGCGAACATACTGTGGATTGTCGCCGCGCTCGTGGTGGCGGCCGCGATCGCGGTAGTCCTCTACGCGCCGAGGGAGAGCGAGAAGCCCGTCGTAGAGGTTGTCGAGGAGAAGCCGGTGGACAAGCTCGTCGCGCTGAGCTACGAGAAGGTCGAGGCGGACTCCGCGCGCATCTTCCGCTACCAGATGACGATCGACTCCGCCGGCATGCTGCGCGTCGCGTTCGACGACGTGCCGGGCGAGAACAGGCACGTCAACAAGACGTCCAAGCTCTCCCCCGCCGCGATGAAGCGCATCTTCGAGATACTCGACACGCCCGGATTCGCCTCGCTCGACGAGGAGTACGCGGGCGCGAGCGCGGCGGACGAGAACGCGCTCAAGAGCTACAGGATCCGCGTCGTTCGCTGGAACAACGTGAGGGACATCCTCGTCGAGAACTCCCCCGAGCCGGACGCGTTCCGCCTCGTGCGCGAGGCGCTCGAGGCGTTCTCGCGCAACGAGCTCGGCATCTGGGCGATACAGTACTCCCGCGAGAAGCTGATAGAGCTCAGCGCGCAGAGTGCAGAGGTGGGCGACGCGAAGTGGGACGAGCGCGAGGTCGAGTACGGCAACCTCAGCGCCGCCGTCAAGGCGTACCGCGAGGCCGTCTTCTACCTCGAGACGATCAATCCGAAGCCGGAGGGGTACGCCGGCCTCAAGGAGAGGCTGTCGAGGACCGAGGAGGAGCTCAGGAAGCGCTACGAGGACCAGCGCTTCCTCGCCGACAAGGCGATCAACCTCGGCGACTGGGAGCAGGCGCAGACCGAGCTCAAGGTGCTGTGCAGCCTGGTGCCGGAGAAGGACGACCCGCGTCACGCCGAGGCGAACGCGAAGCTCGTCGACGTCGAGAACCGCATGAAGAAGGCGAGGTCAGGGAAATGAAGAGGATGTTTTCGGTACTGTTCGCGCTCGCGCTCGCGGCCTTCGCCGCGCAGGCGCAGGAGTCCAAGGCGATACGCTGCGAGTTCACGAGCCAGCCGGACGGCGCGAACGTCATTGTCGACGACGTGACGCGCGGCGTAACCCCGATCACGCTCTACGACCTCGGGCCCGGGAAGCACCATGTGCGCTTCGAGCTCCAGAACTACGAGGTGGTGGACGAGTTCCTGTTCCTCCGCGAGGGGGGCTTCTCCCAGAAGAACGCGGTGCTCAGCCCCATCAAGGGCCTGCTGCTGCTGACGTCCGAGCCGTCCGGATGCGACATCTCGCTCGACGGGATGTCCCTCGGCCGCACGCCGCGCCTCATCGCCTCCCTCGACGCGAAGGACGTCTACAGGCTGCTCCTCCAGAAGCCCGGCTACCAGCCGCGCACGGTGGAGGTGAGGTTCAGCGGACGCACCCCGCTCGTCAGGGACGAGGAGCTCATCATCGACTCCGGCGTCATCGAGGTGACGAGCGACCCGGCCGGCGCGACTGTGACT
>JAFPDR010000169.1 GCA_017389885.1 Kiritimatiellia bacterium | reverse complement strand
TCCTGTCGAGAAGATCGTCGAGAAGGTCGTCGAGAAGCGCGTGGAGGTTCCCGTCGAGGCGGAGGTCGTAGAGGCCGAGGTAGTCGAGCCGGCGGACGCGGCGCCTCCGCCGCGGAAGGGCGGGATATTCGGCGGCGCGGACCGTTCGCGCCTCGCCGCGCTCGAGGAGGCGGCGCGCCGCGAACTCGCGGCGGCGGGCAGGGGACATTTCGGATTTTTCGGGAGGAAATGAAAATGAGCCAGTGGTACCTTAGAACGCAGGACGAGACATTCGGTCCGGAGAGCCAGGAGCAGCTCGTCGAGTGGGCGCGCCTCGGACGCATCCAGCCGGGACAGGAGATCTCGGACGACAACGACATCTGGAGGCGCGTAGAAGACGTTCCGTTCCTCGACATGCGATTCTCCATCGACCTCGGGGACGGAAATCCGCGCGGGCCCTTCAACCGCGCCGCCGCGGAGGCGCTGCTCGCGAGCGGGAGGCTTCCTCCGACGGCGACGATGATCGAGACGCGCGCGCCGTTCGACGAGTCCGCGCCGGAATCCGCCGCGTCCGGCGAAGCCCCCGCCGAGTCTCCCGCCGCGTCCGACCAGCAGGAGGTCAAGGTAGTCGAGAAGATCGTGGAGAAGCGCGTCGAGGTTCCTGTCGAGAAGATCGTCGAGAAGGTCGTCGAGAAGCGCGTGGAGGTTCCCGTCGAGGTTCCGGTGGAGAAGATCGTCGAGAAGGAGGTCGTGAAGGAAGTCCCCGTCGAGAAGATCGTGGAGAAGATCGTCGTCGACGAGACGCGCGTCGCGGAGCTCACGCGGCAGGTGGAGGAGGGAAGCGCGAGGGCGAAGGACCTCGAGCGCCGCCTCGAGGAGAGCGAGGCGCGCGCGAAGGAGCTGCAGGCGAAGGTGGAGACGGGCGACGCCCGCGCGCGCGAGCTCGCGGAGAAGGTGGACCGCGGCGAGGCGCGCAACAGGGAGCTCGACGAGATGCTCGCCGCCGCCACGCGCGTCGCCGGGGAGAACGAGAAGGCGTGCGCCGACGAGCAGGCCGCCAACGCGAAGCTGCGCGAGCAGATAGCCGCGCTGGAGGACGAGCTGCGCCGCCTGCCGCAGACGGCGAGCGAGATCGCCGACATCCAGGCCGCGGTCTATTCGATAATGACCGGAGAGGCCGAGGAGCTCGCCGCGCTGATCGACGCCGAGAAGAAGGACGCGGAGGAGTTCCGCCGCCGCCACCAGGAGCGGGCGGACCGTCTCGCGGAGCGCAGGCGGACCCTTCTCGTGCGCGCCGGCACGAACATCGAGGAGATGACGAAGAAGGCGCTCGTGTCGCGTCCGGAGGATCCCCGCACCGCCCGCATCGCGAAGGAGTACGAGGAGTTCCGCCGCCTCGCCGAGAGGCGCGCCGCGGACAGCGAGCGCCAGGTGCGCGACCTCACGGAGCGCCTGCGCCTGAGCCAGGCCGAGACGGCGCGCGCGGCCGCGGGGGAGCGGGACCTCACGCAGATGCGCGCGGAGATCGAGGAGCTCAGGGCGCGCCTACAGACCCGCGAGAAGGAGCTCCTCTCCGAGAAGCAGGCGAACGAGACCATGCGCCAGCACCAGGCCGCCAGCCAGCAGGCGATGATGGCGCGCCTCGCCGCGCTCGAGTCTCCTTCCATCGGAACCGCCCAGTCGCTTTCCACCAACCAGAGCAGGGAGGCGAGGCTGGTGAAGCTTCCGTCCTGGATGAGGATCGGATGATGCACGCCGTCTTCGCACTTCTCGCCGTCCTCTCGATATGGGACTACCCCTCGCGCTTCCCGGAGCACGAGCGCCTTCGCGCCGAGTTCGTCCGAGCCGTCCGCGCAGGCGACACGGAGGCGATGGAGAAGGCGTCGCGCGCCGGCGCGGAGCTTCTCCCCGACGACCCCACGTGGGCCTACAACTTCGCGTGCTCGCTCGCCTGCCGCGAGAAGCGCGCCGAGGCGCTCGACCAGCTCGACCGCGCCGTCGACCTCGGGTTCAGGGACGCTGACGTGATCTCGTCCGACTCGGACCTGAAGCGCATCTCGTCCGACAGGCGCTTCGCGGACATCGTCAGGCGCGCGAAGGACACGAAGGACCGACCGATCCTGCTCGGGCCGATGGCGGTCACGGACGCGACCGGCGCGATGGGCGAATCGCTCGCGCTCGGCGAGCAGAACATGCTCTGGGACTTCGACGACGGATGCTTCATCGCGCGCATGAAGCTCTCGCCGGGTGCGGAGGGGGGCAACGCCGGCGACCTGTACATGAACCGCGACGGCGGGCACTCCCGCCTCGTCGTCACGAACTTCCCCGGCCTCACCGAGGTGAAGCTCGACGCCATCGGACGCGAACGCCGGCTCGACCTCGACTTCCCGAACGTGAAGTTCCCATACCCCGTCTTCGGCAACTGCAGCCGCGCGTACATACACGACGTGTTCTGGCGCTCGATTCCGCGCGCGATGATGACGAGCGACACGCGCCGCCTCCAGACGATGTCGTCGCTCTACCTCTCCAACCAGACATGGGTGTTCCCCGCGAACGCGGACTACCCGCCGATCGGAACGAACGGAGACGTCTTCGTTTCCGTCGCGCCGTACTGGCTCGTCACGCAGGGGCGCAGCTGGAGCGACCAGCACTACCTGAGGGCGGCGCTCGAGGCGAGCCGCTCGTTCAGTCCGGAGACGAAGCGCGACGTCGTCGCGCGGCGCCTCCTCGCGCCGACGATCATGACGCTCGTCAGGAAGTCGCTGAAGGGCGTGGACGGAGAGGACGCGTATCTTACGGAAAAGGCGCATCCGACGTGCATGCCGCCGAACGGACTCGACCTCGCGCGGCTGAAGAAGCTCGCCGCGGAGATGACTCCCGCGTCCGTCCCGCCGCTCGTCAGGATATTCCGCATGGGCGCGCCCGTGAAGGAGAAGCCGAAGTATCCCGAGATAACCTACGTAACCCCGTTCGCCGCCGCGATAGTGCTCCGCTCCCCCGACGACGAGCGCATGTTCGACTTCGCGTTCAGCGGCGCGGACGAGATCGAGTGCCGCGTCGTGCACGATCCGCTCGGCGCGGCGAAGGTCGTCGAGCAGAAGGGCGGCGCGGTCAGGCTCGCGATAGACAGGACGAAGCTCAAGGGCACGGCGCGCGTCGACCTCGCGGCGTTCGGACGCGGCAAGGGGACGGGATGGGGCGCGCCCGCGTACGTCTCGTTCTCGATCGTCGACACGGAAGCGCCGTACTACGATCCCGCGCTCGTCCCGAAGCTCGAGGTGAAATGAAGTTCGTCCTCGCACCGCTTGCCGGATTCACCGACGCGCCGTTCAGGAGGCTCTGCTTCGAGGGCGGGGCGGACCTCGCGTACACCGAGATGGTCTCCGCCGCCGGGCTCGCGCACGGCTCCTCTCCGACGCGGCACCTGATGGAGACGATGCCGGGGGAGGGGCCTGTCGCGTGCCAGCTCTTCGGGTCGAAGGAAACCGACCTCGCGTTCGCCGCGAGGGAGGTTCCGCCGGACCGCTTCGTCGAGCTCAACCTCAACGCGGGGTGTCCTATGACGAAGGTGACCCGGGATGGCGCAGGGGCGAAGCTCGCCGAGGACCCCGAGAAGGTCTACCGACTGCTCAAGGCGATGGTCGAGAACACGCCCCTGCCCGTCACGCTCAAGACGCGGCTCGGTCCGCACCCTCGCCGCACGACGGTGTTCGAGCTTCTCGACGCCGCGGAGCAGGCTGGCGCGAGGGGCTTCATCCTCCACGCGCGCTACACGTCGCAGATGCACGGAGGCGAGACGCACCTCGACCTTCTCTCCGAAGTGGTACGCCGCGCGCGCATCCCGGTGACGGGAAACGGAAGCGTCGTCGACGCGAAGAGCGCCGCCGCCGTCGCGGCGACGGGCGTTGACGCTGTGATGGTCGGGCGAGCCGCGTTATCCCGTCCCGCGATGTTCAGTGCGCTGAGGGGAGATGCGGAGACGTCTGACGCCCGGCAACCGACAGGCGGAGAGAGCTCCTGCCGCCTGTTCGAGAAGCACCTCGGGTATATACTCGAGTTCCGCCGCCAGCTCGCGGAGCGCTTCCCGAACGACCACATACCGTCCGAGGACGCGTTCGCGTCCGTGAAGATGCACGTCCACCTCTTCCGCTACTTCGCGGGACGCCCCGGCGCGGCGGCGCTTCGCGCGCGCCTCAACCGCGTCCGCTCCATCGCCGAGATGCGCGAGGCCGTCGACTCGCTTTCGCTGTAGATCAATCCGCGCCGGAAGTTCTTCAAGGTCGTCGTGGAGTCCGAGTCGCGCTCGGAAGGCGAGCCTGAGTGAGGAACAGCGCCGCGCTGGCGAGGGCGGCGGACGCGAGCATCGTGAGCCAGTAGGCCGGGATGCCCGGGGAGAAGGCCCTCACGGCAAGGAACAGCGGAATCCAGAAGAGAAGCGACGTCGCGCACTGGATGCGGAATACCGCGGCGGTTTCGCCGCGCCCGCGAAGGTGCGCCTGCAGCACCTGGACTGCGGACTCGAAAACGGCCTTTGCGCACAGGATCAGGACCAGCGTCTTCGCAGCGGCTGAGAATCCGTCCGCGAATGCGGCGTCTCCCTTCGTTGCGAAGGCGTTGAGGAGTTCGCGTCCGAAAAGGGAGAGTACCGCGATGAACGCGAGCGCGTGGATCGCAACGAGCCTTAGGGCCGGGGCGAGAAGCGCGCTCCTGTTCTCCCGCGCCGCGCGCGCGGTCATGATCTCAAGCGCCTGGGAGAGCCCCTGCGGAAGCGCCTGGTAGATTCCGTTCACCGCGAACGCCGCGGTGCTCGCCGCGACCGCAGCGCCCTCGCATTCGGCGAGGACGGCGGCGAAGACGAAGAATCCGCCGATGTCTATCACGGCGCGGACTCCGTTCGGGATGCCGAGCGAGAGAAGGGTGCGGAAATCGGCGCGGCACATCTGCCGCGCCCTGCATTCGAGCGGACGCAGGCGGATCGCGATTGCGAGAATTATGCACGGGATGATGTGCGAAATCGTCGCTGACCATCCGGCGCCTCTGATTCCGCTCGTCGGCACTCCGAACAGACCGTTGATGAATATCGGCACTATGGCCATGTTGACCAGAAAGCCGAATACGGTCACCGCTCCGACGAAGCGCGTCTTTCCCTGTCCGGTGAAGTATCCGCCGAGCACGGCCGCGAGCATTGTGAAGTATCCGTTCGCGAGAAGGACGTCGTAGTACGCCGATTCCGCGGCGAGGACTTCCGGAGCGGTGTTGAAGACGCCCAGGAGCGCGTGTCCGAAGGGCGCGGCGAGGATGAAGTACGGAATCGACAGCGCGGCGAGGACGAGGGCGGAGCGGAACGCGGCGAGCGCGCCGGGCGTGTCGCCCGAGCCGTGCCTGTCGGCGAACACTGTCCCAGAGTAGCCGAGCGCGGAAATCGCGAGCGACGAGACCGCGACGGCGAGCATCGAGCCCGGCAGGGATGCGTGCAGTGCGGTCGTCGAAGAGCGGGAGAGGAACAGGCTGGTTACGAACGTGTTCGCCGCGAAGGCGAGCTGCGCGAAGGTGAGCGGCAGCGCGAGGCGCTGGAGTGAGAGCATCGCGTTCACGGCCGTGGCTCCATGTTTGCCTCGCGCCATTCGCGCATGGTCATTCCGAACCGCTTCTTGAAGAGACGCTTTAAGTAGGCGTCCGAATCCCATCCGCATAAGTTCGCTATGGGCGTGATTCCCTGCTTTGGGTCCCTTAGGAGCTCGAGCGCGTGTTCGAGGCGGACGTTCGCGATCTCCTC
>JAFPDR010000168.1 GCA_017389885.1 Kiritimatiellia bacterium | reverse complement strand
TTGCCGCCGTTGCCGCCGTTCGCTGCGTTGCCGCCGGTGACGTTGAGCTTTCCGCCGCCGGTGACGATAAGCGTCGAGCCGTTGTTGAGGCGGATGCCCGCGCCCGCGCTCTCCGTGCCGCTCGCGTTGCCGCCGCGCACATTGAGCGTCACGTTTTTCGGAATGTAGATCACGGCCGTCGCGCCATCGGCCACGTACATCGCGCTCAGCGTGGAACCGGACGGCCGGTCGATAGTTGCGTCGGACGGCACGACATACACCGTTCCGTTGGCGAGCGTGGGACCGCTCTGCGTCGTCGACAGAGTCGCCTTGGTGGTGAATCCCGTGCTTGCCGGCGCGGCGGAGGCGAAAAGGGACAGCGCAGCCGCAAGGACCGCAGGCCACCTGCGTCCAATGCTTGCCTTACGGCCCGGAATCGGTTTCTTCCTGCTCACTCTAAATACGCCTCAGACTCGCCCACATGTTCGCCACCCGATTGCCCATGTCGCCGCCATTTCCCTGAAATGTAACTATTTTACCAAAATATTGGCCCTGCAATCAACATAGACGAGTTCAACGGCACGAGGTTTGGGCGACGGGCCTGGCGAGGCCTACGGATTGGGCGGCGGCGCGTAGGGCGTTCCGTAGTATTCGCAGATGCGGCGCAGCTCGCCCGACGCGTCGATGCGGCGTATTCCGCGCTCGAAGTCGTCGATCACCTTCTTCGCGAAGTCGGCGTCCAGTCCGGACACGTACAGGAGAGTCCCTTCGGACGCGATGACGGAGGACTTGCGGAAGCTCTGGATGAAGCGCATGGAGGTGAGGCCGTCCTTCGGCGCGCCTTCAGAGTTGCGAAGGTCCGCAATCACCATCGCGTCCGCCTCGCCCTTCATAACCATTTCGGCCATTTCGACCTTCGTCACGCCGTCGGGAAGGATGCGTAGATTCGCCCCGCCGTTCTCGGTGAGCTTCTTGAGGCTGCGGATGTCGGTGTAGTCGAGAAACGCATCGTTCGCGACGATCCTCAGGTTCGTCAGCGAGGAGAAGTCGGTGTAGTGCCAGGGATTCGTCCGCAGCGTCATCAGCACGAGCGGACAGTTCATGAGCGGCGTCGGGGCCACGGGGAATTCCGCGAGCGCCGTGTGATCGCCGAAGCCGACGACGACTGCGCGGCTGTCGGTGCGGAGCTTCTCCACGACGTTCGAGACGTCTCCGTGCACGAGGTCGAACGTCGCGTTGGGAAACACGGCGCGGACCATGTCGAGGAGGACTCCGTTCCTGTTGGAGATAGGGTTCTCCAGCGTGTAGCCGGCCCAGTATTCGTAGTACACGTGCGGAGCGAGTTCCGACACGTCGCCCGAAGGCTCGGCGGTCTCCTCCCGCGCAGCGGGGGCTCCGCCCGACTGCATGGCCGTCTTGAGACCCTTCAGGGCGAACATTGCCACGAAGAGAACTGCCAGCGCTATGTTGATCTTCCTTATCATTTTCCGTCATCCCCCTTCCTGCCCGTCACGCGCTCCTTCTCGCGAAGCGCCCACTTGTGGAACTGGTTCTCGTCGAGTCCGATGGCGATCATGTCGTCGAGGATCGCCAGCGTCTCGGGGTCTCCCGGCGACACCGTCGAGCGCAGGCGGTATTCCGAGTATTTCTCGCGGTACTTCGCAAGTAGCTCGCGCCGTATCTCGATCGCGTGGGCGCGCCATTCGGCAAGCCTCGCGTTCTCGACGCCGACGGCCTCGCCGAGCGAGCAGAGGTTTACGAGCGTCGCGGCCTTCGCGTCCCTGGAATGCGCGAGAATCGCCTCCGCAAGCTCGGACCGTTCGCGCGCGAGCATGGCGGAGAACGTCCCTTCCTCCGACTCGAACGCGTCGACAAGATCCGCCCAGGCGTCGCGCAGCTCGCCGCACGTCCCGTCCGGGGATTCCATGAAATCCTTTCGCGCCTTGATGTAGGCGGACAGCGCGTCCCAGCGGACTTGTGCGCTGTCGCGTTCGCGGCGCACTATCTCGCCCGCCATGAACATGTTGTCCTTCAGCGCCTCGAAGAACGCGTTCAGCCGCTCGCCCTCGTTCTGCAGCGTGCACGCGTCCTTGTTCGCCACGGCGAAGAAGAACTTCGGCAGGGCGTCCGTCACGAAGTCGGCTATCTTCTGCGCGTCGTCGTAGAACCGGTCCGCGTCGCAGCGCGTGAACATCGTCCTGTCCGCGGAGGCGAGGGTGTCCTTGAGCTGCGCCCAGTCTCCCTTGTGCGCGGCGGCCTGGATGGAGTCTACCTCCTCCAGGAAGCGGATCATGCCCTTTATCAGGGTGCGGTTGTCTTCGGCCTTTACGCCGCCCACGTTCCCAACGATCTCGCGTCCGCGCCGCAGGAGGTCAAGCGTTATCGAAGAGCGGTCGGGCTTCAGTATCAGCGGAAGCGACCTGTAGAACGAGTTCTCGAAGACAAGCGCGTCTTCGTCCGTGTCCTTCGCGTCGTCTCCTGCAAGCTCGCGCTCGATCAGCTCCGGACCGTGCCGCGCCGCGACCTGTTCGTCGACGGACTTCGTCTTCTTCACCATTGCGAGCGCGGCGAGCGCGGCGAGTCCGGCGACGAGCATCGCCGCCATGAGCCCAGTGCGCGTCCCGCGCGACGGCCAGGAGAACGGACTCCCGCTCGCGACGGCCTTCGCCGCGTCCTCCGCAGCGAGGGCCATCCCCTGGAAGGCGCCGACGGAGAACAGCGCGGCGAACGGAACCGAGAGCCGCTGCGCGGAGTTGTCCGCCGACGAGACGTCCACTCCGTCGGCGGTCGGGAATATCGAGCAGAGCTCCTCGCCCCCTACCGCGGGGTTCACCGAGTACGCGCCGCCCAGCCCCGCCGCGACGACGTTCCGCCCCGGCACGAGCGGATCGGCCGCGACCGCGCTCGAGCCGACGCGCCACAGGAGGACCGTGCCCGTCGCGACGCCTTCGCGCTCTATGCGGAAAGCCCACGGGCCGAGCGCGCACGGGACGCCTGCCGTGAGGTGGAAGTCCGCCCCGGTCTTGGGTCCGGACGACACGGGCATGTCCTGCCTCGCGGACGCGAGGGTCCATCCGTCCTCGTCGCGCACGAGCGCCCCGATCACCTCCGCGCCCTGCGGCACGGTCTCCACGAGCCCGGGCCTTTCGCCGGACAGAATCATGAGGGGCTTCTCGACCCCCGCGAGGTCCGCCTCCAGCACGACCTCTCCGCTTGCGGAGAATATCTTCAGTTTTTCCTGCATGTCGAAACTCCTGTATTGCGGTTCAGTCGTTGTTCGCGCTTTCCTCGGCCGGGATCTTCGCCGCGAGGATGTCCGCCGCGCGCCGCACGTCCGGACGCTCTCCGTTGAGGGTGGCGTGCGAGATTATCCACTTCGCCTGGCTGCGCGCCTTCTCCCAGTCGCCCATGGCAACTGCCTTGTCGAGGACCACGAACCACTCGTCTACGTCCCTGCGGCGCCGTTCCCTGAGGCGCTGGAAGAGCTTGAAGTCCTCGGACCCAAGCGCGACGTTCTCCTGCCTGATGGACGAGAGCAGCCGCAGCGCCTCCCGGTAGTGGACGAGCGCCGGGAGAAGCGCCGTCTCAGGCTCCGCCTCGGCACGCTCGGCGAACATGCGCCACAGCGCGATCTCGCGTCCGACATGGCGCAGCGTCTCCGCGTTCTGCTCGGCGGTGAACGTGCCGGAGTCCACGACGGGACGGTCGATCAGCTCGCAGAGTTCCGGCATCTCGAAGCTGTCGAAGATGCGGCGGAAGAACAGGTGCACGTCCTGCGCGGACTCGAGGTCCTCGTCCAGCCAGAGGCCCCAGAGCACGTAGCGCACGTCTCCCGCGTAGAAGACCATCGCCTCGCCGTTGCGCTCGCCGATGTCGAAGAGCATCCTCACGGCGGAGATTCCGGGGCGCACCGTCAGAAGCTCCGTCCCGACCACCTTCATCTGCATGGGGTCCGGAACGCCGCTTATGTGCGCGGCCCTGATGTCCTCCTCGACAAGGTGGAACACGATGACGGGATTCACGTCGAGCGCGTGGAAGGCGAACTCCTCGCCGCGCTCCGCGTAGCAGAATACGAGCGGAACGTCCTCACCCTTCCTGCGGAACACGGCGAGCGCGTCGCCGTCCTTCGCGTAGGCCTCCCATCCGAGCGGAAGCCTGACCGTGTACAGCGGCATCTCGACCGTCTCCTGCACGGGCTCCTTCAGCTTCGCGCTCGACTTCGAAAGCGAGCTCCAGGCGCAGTAGTCCCACAGGAGCGCGGCGAACAGCACGACGAGCGCCAGCGTCCAGAGCGCAGTGCGGGCCGAGTAGGCCGTCGGCACAAGAACCGGTTTGTTACTGTTTTTCTGCATGGCTTGTCACCTGTTTACGTATTGAATCACGAGCGGGGCGAAAAGGACGATGAATACGCCCGGCAGTATCAGCAGCAGCAGCGGGAACGACATGTTCACCACCGCCTTCTGAGCCTGCGCCTGCGCCCTCACGCGCGCCGAGTGGCGGATGAGCTGCGCCGCGCTCTGAAGGTTCTCGGCGACGGACGTTCCCATCTCGAGGGACTGCGCGAGAGTCGAGAACACGGCGTTCGCCTCGTTCGTTCCGACGCGCGCCGCGACATTGTTGAGCGCCGCCGCGAGCGAAGTGCCGATGGTCACCTCCGCGACGACGCGCGAAAGCTCGTCGCGGACGGGCCCCGCGTCCATCACGTCTATCACGGCGCGGATTGCCGAGAGGAGGTCTCCACCCGACTGCGCGACGAGCCGCATGACGTCCAAGGAGCCCGGGAGGTCGCGCGTGAAGCGCCGCGTGCGCTCCTCCGCGGCGGCCTTGAGTCCGGACTCGGGATAGGAGTACATAAGCACCGCGAAGAAAAGCGAGGCGCACATCACGAAGAAGCCGGGAATGCGCAGAAGCGCACCGAGCGGAGCGATCACGGCGACTGCCGCGACCGGAAAGACGAAGCGCGCCGCGAAAACCTCTCCCGCCGTCGCGCCGTCGAGGACCTTTCCGCCCGACTGGACGACAAGCTTCTCGAAGCGCTCGAGCGTGCGGTTGAGCTCCAGGTCCCTTCCCCTGCGTCCCTCGAAGAAGTGCGCGATCGGAGCGAGGAGCATCCTTATCGACGAGCCGGGGCGCTGCTGCCCCGCGGCCGCAGAGCCGAGCAGTCCCCTGACGAGCAGATACGCGAGCGCCGCCGCGGACACCGCGGCGCAGGCGAATGCGACTATGATGTCTGTGTTCATGGCGTCACACCTTTATGTCCACGATCTTTCGTATCCAGAAATACGCGAGCAGCTGCATCGTCGCGAGTACCGCGAGCGCGCCCCAGCCGAGCCCCGTCGTGAAAAGCGGGGCGACGAGATCGCGCTTGACGAGCCCGAGGAGGACTATCATCACCGCAGGGAGCGCGCTCATCACGAGAGCCTGCATGCGTCCCTCGGTCGTCATCGCCTTGAGCTCGGACTCGAAGGCCATGTTGTCCCTGAGGAGCGTCGAGAGCATCCTGTAGCTGTCCGCGAGGTTTCCGCCGTGCGCGACGCCGATCTTCGACGCGATCACGACCATCTGGACGTCCGGTATCGGAAGCCTCTTCGCGAAGTTGTCGAAAGCGCCTCCGATGGAGTATCCGAGCCGCGTGTCGTAGAGGATGCGCGCGAACTCCTCCGAGACGAGCGGAGGGAAGTGCGAAAGGTTTCGCATGAGCGCCTGCGGAAGCGTCAGGCCCGCGGAGAGCGAGTTGGACACCATGTCCAGTGCGTCGGGAAGCTCGGAGCGGACCTTCTCCGCCCTTCTCCGGCGCATCCGCGCCGCGATGAACTCCGGCATGCGCGTATCACCGACGCGCGCGGCCATCGCCATGACGTCGTCGTCTCCGCGCCCGCGCCTCGACGCGGCGAGAAGCCCCCTGACGACGATTCCCGCGAGAACCGCCGTCAGGAAAAGCGCTGCGAATGCGATTGCAAGGTCCAGCGGCATAAGCTACACCCCCTCGAAGATCGACTCGTCCAGCTCCACGCCGCGCAGGCGGAAGTCCTCGAGGAACGTCGGCTTCGCGACGACGACGTGGCGTCCGAGCACCTTGCGCGTCTTGGGGTCCACGCCTTCGCGCTTGAACTCGAAGAGCGTCCTAAGCTTCGCGTTACCGTTCTCGTCCAGTCCGCACACCTCGGCGATCTCGATCGTCTTGCGCGAGCCGTCCGAGAGTCGCGCGGTCTGCACGATGATCGACACCGCGCTCGCGATCTGGGCGCGTATCGCGGATAGCGGCATGTCCATGCCGGCCATGAGGCACAGCGTCTCGAGACGCGCCACGGTGTCGGACGGGGTGTTCGCGTGCACGGTCGTGAGCGATCCGTCGTGGCCCGTGTTCATCGCCTGGAGCATGTCGAGAGCCTCGCCTCCGCGGCACTCGCCGACGACGATGCGGTCGGGGCGCATTCTGAGGCAGTTCTTGACGAGCGCGCGTATCGACACCTCGCCCTTGCCCTCCGCGTTCGCGGGGCGAGCCTCCATCCTCACGACGTGGCTCTGCTGGAGCTTCAGCTCGAGCGAGTCCTCGACGGTGATGATGCGCTCGGCAGGTCCTATGCAGAGCGAGATCGCGTTGAGGAGCGACGTCTTGCCGGAGCCCGTTCCGCCCGAGACGACGATGTTCTTCCTGAGCGCCACGCATGCGTCGATGAACTTCATCATCTCGGGGCTCATCGAGCCGAACGACACGAGCTTGTCGAGCGTGAAGAGTGACTTGCCGAACTTTCGTATCGTGAGGCACGCGCCGTCGGGGGTGATTGGCGGGATCACTGCGTTCACGCGCGAGCCGTCCTCGAGTCGGGCGTCCACGAGCGGACTCGACTCGTCGATTCGCCTGCCGACCTTGTTGACGATGCGCTCGATGACGCGGATGAGGTGCCCGGGATCGCGGAAGTGCCTGTCTGTGAGGCCTACCTTTCCCTTGCGCTCGACGTAGATGTGGCGGTAGTCGATCACCATGATCTCGGTGATCGAGTCGTCCGCGATCAGCGGCTCGAGCGGACCGAGCCTGAGCATGTCCTCCATCGTCTCGCGGCGGAGCTCCCCGATGACACCCTCGCCGAGGCCCTCGAGCTCCGGTATGCCGCGCGCGACGATCTCGTCCAGGGACGCCCCGATGCGGCGCTCCAGCTCCTCCACGTCCGCGGACGTCGAGTCGCCGAGGTTGCGCGACAGGCTCGCGAGCGCATGGGAGTAGAGGATGTCTGAAGCGGACTCGCGGCGGCTCTTGCGTTCGCCGGACACCTCGCACGCGACCTCGAACTCGAAGTCGCCGACCTTTATGGACGCCTTCCCGACGAGCGCCTCGAGCGCCGTGCGGCGTCCGTTGACCTCGAGCCTTCCGTCCGCCGCCGCGTCGCCGATCCACCACACGCTTCCGTGCGGCGCGAACGACACCTGCTGCGGCGCAAGCGCGTACTCCGACGACACGACAACGTCGCACGACGCGGCCGAGCCGAGGGTGAACACCTCGCCGTCCTTTCCCTCCTGCGGCGTGAGCGTCGCGATGCGCTTGCCGCCCTGCGTGAATATAAGCGGCTTCATCACGGCATTTCCACCTCGACCTTGCGGTCCTTTAGTTCATTGAGGGACGCCGCGACGCCCTCGCTCGACTCATCCACCGCCCAGTTCACGGTGACGACGAGGAGCATCTCGTGCATCTTGAGGTCGTCGTTCGTGTTGCCAAAGAGCCGCTCGCCGATCCATGGTATCTTCGAGAGCCACGGCGTTCCTTTCTTGTCCTCGCTTTCGCTGTTGTACTTGTAGCCGGAGAGCATGATGGACTCGCCCGGGCGGACGAGGTACTTGGACTTCGTCTGGTAGCGCGATATCTCGATGTCGGCGGAGTCGCGGGAGAGCGGCTGCTTGTTGTCCAGCGTGAAGTCGAGGTTCACCGTGTTGTCGTCGATGATGAGCGGCGTCGTCTTGATGATGTAGCCGTACTCGATGGACACCAGGTCTCCGCTCGAGCCCATCCCAGGAGTCGTCGACCTGTGGATCGTGCCGCCGTTCTGGAACTCGGCCTCGATTCCGCTCTGCGTAGAGAGCGTCGTCGAGTACACGCTCTTCGCCGCGCCGCTCCTCTTGAGAAGGTTCACCGTCGCCTTCACGCCGTCGACCTTGACGTTCGCTCCGCCGTTCCAGGTGTGCTTCCAGTCGCCGTCCTTCTTCACGTCGCCCGTGAGGGTGCGCGTGATCGCCGACTCTATCGACCTGCTGTCGGTCGGTGTCCTGGTCGCTTCGCCGCCCTGCGCGGCCTGCGACGTCTCGAATCCGGTCTTCGTGCTGGAGCTGTTCTTGCCCTCCTGGTTCCGCCCCCACGAGCTGGAGCCGCCGGTGTTCTTCGAGTGCTGGAAGCCGAAGTTCCAGTCGGCGGACGCCGTTATCGACTCGGGGCCGGAGAAGCCGAGGTTGCGCGACATCGTGTCGCTGTAGGCGACGAACTCAATGCTGATCAGGATCTGCTGCTTGTATATGCGGAGGTTGTCCGTGTTGACCGTTATGCCGGGGAAGTCCCTGACGAATCCCTCGACGCGCTTCTTGAGCTGCTCGATGGACTGCGTGTCGTACATCCTGCCGGAGAGGCACACCTCCCGTCCGACGACGTTCACGGCGATGTTGGTTATCGCCGAGCGCGCGAGGAAGTCCTTCACGAGGTCTCCGACCTGCGCCGTCGAATACGTCACCTGCGTCACGATGCGGGACGTGTCGAGCGCCTTCGCGGTCTCGACGCGGCGCAGCGTGTCGACGTTCGCGGTCGATCCGCCCACCACGACCTTGTCGCCGATGATGGAGATCGATATCTCGGGATCCTCGGAGAACATCCCCCTGAGGACGTCCCAGTAGGAAGGCACCACCGTGACCGTTCGCGCGGCGTATACGCCGCGCTCGTCAACGTACGAAAGCTGCGCCTCGCCGAGCCGCACGCCCGAGACGACCGCCTCGCCGCTCTCCCTGAGCGCCGCGATGAACACGGAGTCGTTCGAGCTCCTCACCGACGTCGCCTTGAGCGCGTCCGTAGCGACGGTCTCGCTCTCCACGACCGTCATGTCCGGAAGCTTGCGGACGACCGCCGCGTCCGACGCGAACGCGGCAAGCAGCGCCGCACCCGCGATCACAAATGTTTTACCAGCTCTCATTTTCCGCCTCCTCCTTTTCACTAATGACTAACGACTACTGAAACGACTTCACAGTCTCGCCGAACGAGCTGCCCGGCGCGACCGTCACTCCGGTGCGGTCCTGCGTCGTCTTCGTGTCGCGCATGTTCCTGAGCAGATACGTGATCTGGCCCATCGTGCGCGCCTGCACCAGCATGATCGCCGCCTTCGTCGGGAGCGAGAGCGTCATCGTCCCGTATCCGGACGACTCGCTCTGCAGGTCGTACTCGCGGTCGGTCGCGATGACGGGGACGTTCTGCAGTATCACGCTCGAGACGATGCGCGAGCCCGTCTCCTTCGCCGCCTGGCCGGTGACGAGCCCGAGACCCTCCTCCGTCGCGGTCAGGACGACGTCGATGCGGCTGCCGGGCTTTATGAAGCCGCAGACGGAGCTCACCGAGTCGACCGGAACGGTGACGGCGCGGCATCCGTCCGCGATGAGGTCCGTGAACGGCGTCTTCGGCTCCGTCTCGATGTCGATCCAGAAGACTGGCGTGTTCGCCGCGATGAGGCGCTTCGCCTTGCGCTTCACGATCTTCTCGATTGCGTCGGAAAGCGCCTTCTGGTAGCCGGGGTCGTCCTTCGCCGGAAGCGCTATGTGCATGTTGGAGAGCGACTCGAACGGTATCTCCGCCGAGCCGAGCATCTCCTCGCCTATCTCCGACCCCTCCTTGATCTCCATTGTCGCGACGAGTATCGACGCCTTGGGCGTCGGCGCGACAGCGGTCTTCGTCGCGATGTACTTGTTCACGGCAATGACCGCGAACAGCCCCACCAGCACCGCCGCGACCGCGGCGATCTTTGTGTTGTTGTCAGTCTTCATTTGTCTTTCCTTTCTTTGAAATGTAGGCCTCGTCGTCGGTAAAGCGGTAGTCGACGTCGCATTCGAAGCCGCCCGGACGCTGCACGGCCTCGAAGTGCATGGTCAGGTTCTGCTTCGTCCAGCCGGACTTCGGCGCGCCGTCCGGGGCGTTCGGAAGCCGCGCCTCGGTCCATCCATGTTTCCCCGCCGCGTCCTCCACGGCCTTCTCCGCCGACTTCGCGGACATGTCGGCGACGCAGTGCACGATGAACGCGGCGCCTTCGCCGCGCTCGACGAGCTCCGTGAGGAGCGGACTCCCCACCACGACGTCGCGCACCACGGCCGGCATCATGTCCTTCACGTGCCTCGCCGAGCGCCGCGCGAGGATGTCGGGCGTCACCGTCTCGCCTTCGGACGGAACGAGTTCCGCCGGGACGACGAAGTCCTCCATCAGCGAATCGTCGCCTACTACCGGCCTGATCTCCCTGAGGACAATGGACCCCTCCGGCGTCTTGTACACGCGCTCCATCCCCGAAAGATTCTTCAGCTCGAGCGCATTCTCGTCGTCCAGCCTCTCCCAACCTGCGCTCAGCGCCTTCTGCTCCGCCATGTCCACGGCGAGCGCATACGGCATGTGCATCCGCTCCGCGCGCCTGCGCACGGAAAGCCCCGCGATGTTGACCTCGAGCTCCTTCGGGACGAGAGCCGCGAGGTCGTGCACCTTGTCCGCCGGCTCCACCGCGACCTCGAGCGGACGCACTGTGCTCTCCGCCCTGTACACCCGCGTAAGGGCCGTGCGCACCGTCCAGCGGAACGCGAAGACTGCCGCGAGCACGGCGAGCAGCGAAAGGACTGTTCTGGCAAGCTTCTCCCTCATTTCACGAGTCCTTTCAGGAAAGGCTGCTTGGCGCACCACGCCTTGAACTTCCTGACGTATGTCTGCGGCGCGATCGGTACGGAATCCACAACCGGCATGTGGCAGTACACGCGGTGGCGCTTCGCCGGATTGACCTTGAGGTTCCACGCCGTCGCCGCAGCTCCGCCCTCGAGGTCTGCAGTGAACTGCCCGACGCCTATCTTCCCCCGTTCGTGTCCGGCTATGCCGAGCCATCCGTACGCCCCTGCGGGAAGGACGGTCGGAATGTACACCGCCGTCGTCATCATGACCTCGCGGTCGTGCGGAACAACGTCTAGGACATAGTCGAGCGTGCCGAACGTTATGAAGTTCATCAATCCGCCGAGTATCTTGCCGACAAGCTTGAGGAATACGTTGCTGTCCTGGAACATGCTCCCGTCGAGGAAGGCGCGCACCTTGTCCACTGCGTACGACACCGGATTCTTTATGACGCGGCACGAGCCCTTTATGTAGACGTCGTCCGTGCTTTCGACGACTTCCGCGACGTCCGCGAGATAGAACTTCGCGACCCGCTTCGCGGCGGAGCTCGGACACGGATCCTTCCCGTAGTAGTTCGCCATGTGGGCCTCTACGTCCGCGGCGAGGCGCGTCGCGATCTCGAGCTGCTGCTCGGTGCGGAGGATGCGGGTGAAGTCGGCGGCGAACGCCACGGTCATGACGACCAGCGGCGCCACGAAGGCGAACTCGAGCATGACGGCCGCCCGCTCCCCCGCGAGCCGTCTCCTCAGCTTCTTCGCCATGCTTTCCTCTTTCACCTTGTTCAACTTTTCAACCTTTCAGTGGTAAATCAACGCATCGACCACATATCCACCGGCCTTGCCCATCTTGTAGAACACCTCCGACACCGGCACGAGCTTCGCCGTCGCGCCGACGCCGAAGCCGGACGGACGCTGGTTCGTCTTGCCGCTCTCGATCTTCTTCGAATGCGGTATGACGTCGCCCGTCACGCACTGCGCCGCCGCGACGGCGAACATCGGCAGCTTGTGCGTCCAGCGGTCCTTGTCGCCTGAGTTCCAGAATCCGTCCAGAGGCAGCGTCTGGATGTTCCCGCCGAGCTTGAAGGCGATCCACATCGTCGGACCCGGCAGCACGCCGTTGTCGTCCACCTCGGTCGTCTTCTTCCCTTCCTTGTCCTTCTTCTCCTCGACTTTTATCCCCTCCTTGCTGCCGCGCTTGGAGACGTACGGCTTTATCTCCCACGCCTTGCCGGCCCCGGTGAAGCTGTATATCGCCTTCCACGGACTTGTCGACTTCTCGAATATCTTGATCTCGCCCTCCTTCCACGGGGACTTGCCGACCTCGCTCTTCGCGGACTCCTCGAGCGGGAGCATGAACGCGTCCTTGAGCGGCCACGAAAGCCCGAGCGCGTATATGCCGAAGTGCCACGTGTTCGGGTCGCCCGAACTGGACGACGTGTTCAGCGTCGCCAGCGGGTCCGCCTCGTTGTCGGCCGCAAGCTGCTGGGCGTTCCACACGCCTAAGAGCGCCGAGCCGTAGACGTATATCTTCGCTATGTACTTAAGGAACATGTTGCATATTCGGGCGGCGAGCCATCCCGCCGTTCCTCCCGTTAGTATGCCGATCGTGTGCGCAGCGATGGCGAGCCCCTTGAAGATGATTCCGACGAACGGCGCGTTGGCCGCAGCGTCGAAGGCGATCGCGATCGGCTCTATCACCCTCGCGACGCTCCTCAGCTTGGCGGCGAGCGAGAGCGCCTCGTACATCTCGTCGTTTATGTTCTGGACGACGTTCATGCCGCGCGCCTGCCAGACGGCGTGCGCGAGCGCGGCGGAGTCCGCGGCGTTCTGGAGCCGCATCTTCGCCTTGGAGAGCTGCGCGGTGTTCCACGTCATCGTGAGCATCCCCATGACGACGAAGATGACGAGCGCCACCACGACGCCGACGCTCCCGCGCTCGGAGGATAGCCGTGAGAGCATTAGATCTCCGTTCACTTCCATTTCCACTCGCCTCCCGAATATTCCTGGCGGTCTTTGTCGATGATCTTGCCGGTGTCGCTGCCTGCGGAGAGCGAGCCGGGCTTGTCGTCGTCAATGCCGTCCGCGGCATCCACGATCTGGTCGATCGACTTGCCATCCTTCTCGGCGCGGCTCGCGCTCGCCAGCCCGAGCAGGGCGCCGTACTCTACCTCCCGCTGGTACGCCTCGTCCGCCTTCTTCATGTAGCTTTCCGCCTTCGCGCGCATGTCGGCCGTGCTCTTGACGATGTCGTAGGCGACGCAGTCCTTCGGGAACTTGAACGACGCGTCGTGCGCCGCGTCCAGCACCGACATGCTCCTTCTCTTCGCCATCAGCTTGATGCATGCGTCCACATAGCCGTCGACGACGCACTGCTGCCGGTCCTGCTTGAACTTGTTCGCCGCGTTGACATAGGCGTTCCACTCGTCGCGCAGCGCCACGGCCGCCGCATCGACCTCGCCGAGCTTCTTCTTGAGGTTCTTCTTCATTGTGGCCCACTTCTCGCGGGCCTTCTTCGCCAGGGCCTTCGGATCCTTCATCGCGGCCTCGTCCGACGGATCGTACACGGGATCTCCCTCGTCGCCCGTCCAGTTCGCGTTGCCGTTCTCGATGTCCTCTATGTCGTGTATCTCCCGCTCGATGAGGCTCTTTATCACGGCGAACGACTTGTCCGCCTTCTCTGCGGCCTTCTGAAGCTCCTTCTCCTTCTGCGTCCACGCGGCAAGGTCCGCGCCCTCGGTCCATTTCACCATGTTTGGCACATTCACCTTGTTGCGGGAGGCGAAGGCGATGATCTGTGACACGGCCTTGTTCGAGTCGAACTTCCCGGGGCCGAACGCGGACGAAAGAGCCGCCGCGTTTTTTCCGATGCCGTTGGCTATGGAGAGGAATGCGCTCTGTCCGGAGACGAACCAGTTGTATGTGGAGTCGTCGCATGTGAGCGACTTGTTCTGCGCGAACCACGCGCCGAACTGGGAGTTGCCGTTGCTGTACGCGATGCTCGGCATGTACCGCCTGTGATGCCTCAGCACCTCTTCGCGCTGGTAGTTGAACGGCTTCTCCCAGGGAACCTCGCCGTCCCAGTAGAAGTAGTCGCGGTAGCGGTAGCTCGCCGGACTGAAATAGCCGTTGAGGTCGGAGAGATACGCATCCTGCGCCTTGCCGTCGGTGATCGCGCTCCAGCAGCTACCGTAGTCTCCGCCGCATTCACCCTTCCCGAGCCCCCACATCTCCTTCAGTTCTTTGCAGCGCTTCCAGGACTTCGCGTACCAGTCGTCGTCTCCGAGCGTGATCGTTTCGGCGCAGATCCTGTACTTCATGCCGAACTTGACGAACTTGAGGTAGTTCTTCATCTCCTTTGCGAGGTCGTCGAGATCGGCCATCGCGGCGTTGTTGGTGTACGAGCCCTCGTCGTAGGCGGACGCGCCCTCGGAGTAGAGGTGCTCGTTCTGGATGTCCGGCTGCGGGAACACCATGCTGTGACCCTTCGCGACGGGGGCCTTCGACTTGCCGGCGCCGTATCCAGAGACGACGGGGAAGAGCCATCCGCTCTCGTACGGCCAGTTGACCTCGACGTGCACCATGGCGAGGCCGCCGTTGTTCGCAGGCCAGCCGTGGGCGTTCGTCACGAAGTATCCGTCGCTCTTGCCCTCCTTGTCGTAGACCTGCGGATACACGAGGCGGCCGAGGTTGCTGTTCTTCGCGAAGAGGAAGCCGCCCTGCAAGTCGTCCATGTCGGTCACTTCGAGCACCTCCCTGCCCGTCTTGTCCTTCGCGCGCGCTATGCGCGAGGCCGCGCCGTACATCTGCCGCGCGTAGCGCGCGGCGGCGCCCTTGCCGCTGAAGAGGCTGTCTATTTTCGCGCCGTCCTTGCCGAAGATCGAGTCGAAAGCCTTCTGCAGCAGCTTCTGCATCCCGTTCGCGATTGGCTTGAGCGCCCACTCGGTCATCTTGTCCACGATCCCGTTGACGAGGTTCTGGACAAAGGCGCCGATGCCGCTCTCGCCGCTCTTCGAAGTGGTCGGGAGCTTTGCCTTGACCCCCTCCTTGATCCACTTGGGGATGTCTTCGGTCAGCGCGGTCACGACAGACTTGCACAGCGACGTGAAGCCGTCCGAAAGCGTCTGCCCCGGGCTCGCGCCGAAGTACCCTATGCCGCAGGTGGACATCAGGAACATCGTCGCTATGTTGCCGCGGTTGTTGAACTTGTTCGCGCCCTTTATCACGGTGTCGAGCCCGCCCAGCATCTTCTTGAGGACGTCGGGCATCTTGCTGCCCTTGATGCCGGTCTTGGACTTCTGGTCGAGCGACGAGGAGAAGACGAGTCCGTCGGAACCGCGGACCATGACGATGCGCCCGACCTGCCACGCGGCGTGGTTCGCCATAACCTGCGCGTCCCAGAAGCCGACGATCTCGATCATCGCGCTGCAGATCATCGCGACGATGGGCATGACGATGGCGAACTCGGTGAACACCGAGGCCCGCGGGGAGGCGACCCGCCTCTTCGCGCGCTCAACGCGCTTTCCGTCGTTTCTCGTCAGCCACTTGAACACGTGTGCGCACCTATAGCTCCTGGACGAACACGGCAACGAGGGTGCCGATCGTTATCGCGAGGGCGTACGGGACCATCGGCGGATTCCTCAGGCCCTGGCTGCGGCGCGGCATCCCGAAGATTATCCGGAACGCGTTCGCGAGCGTCGTGAGCAGCATGCCCTTCCACGCCATCATCGCGACGGCGATGAGCCCGCCGGCGATGCAGGTATCGCAGACGACCCTCAGCGCCATCGGCCAACCGACTATCGCGCCGACCGCCGCCATGAGCTTCATGTCTCCTCCGCCAACGACCCCGAGAAGACAAAACGGGAGGAACAATCCCCCCGCAAGTGCCAGCCCGAGAGCGGAATCGACAAGCCCCTCGCCGCCGCCCTCTATGGCAGCCGCCCCAAGGCCAAGCGCAATCGCGCCCAGCGTAAGCCAGTTTGGGATGCGCCTCTCCCTGATTTCGCCGTAGCAGGCGAAGGCAAGTATGAAAGGCAGAGTTATCCAGACTATCGGCATCAGAATATCGGAAGCTTGATCATCATCTCGCGAAAGGCGTAGTCAAGCCCCAGTCCCTTGAAGAACCAGCTGTCGGGATTGAACGCCAGGACGGCGACTCCGATGGTGACGGAACTCACGAGCGCGTATTCGAGATACACGCTCGCCCGTTCCGACACGAGTCGCCGCCTGAAGCGCTTCAGCATCCGGTTACGGATTCTTCTGCTGCTGTCCGCCGCCGTTGTTGGCGTCCTTCAGCGTCTTGGTGAGGTCGACGGTCTTGACGCTCTCCGTGACCGCCTTGGCCTGTTCGCCCTCGGACGAGAAGAGCTTCTTGAGGTCGTCGCCGAAGAACATCGCCGCGGCCGCGACGACGATGGCGACGAGTCCGGCGAGAAGCGCGTACTCGATGAATGTTGCACCCTTGCGGGCGCGGAACTTGCTCTGCTTGTTCATTTGTTTTTTCCTTTTTTGTTTTCGGACCTTCCGGCCACGTTTTGAAACCTGCCGAGCGCTACTTCGTCTTGGGCGTCACCTCGGCCGTCTTGTCGCCGAGCGCCGAGAAAAAGTTGCTTATGGACTTGCCGTACTTCATGACGCCTACGGCTCCGACGATGCCGACGAGCGCCGCCAGAAGCGCATACTCAAGAAACGAAATGCCTTTTCTCGCTTTCATCTTTGACCTCTTACGTTTGCCAAACCGCCAGACCGCTATTATTATACCAAATTTCTCGTTAAAAATGTGGAGCTATCGCATTTCGCGCGATGATGCAGAAAAAGCGCGGGCATGTTAGCCCGCGCACCTCTTCAAGGTTGTTTTTTGCAAGTTGTTCTGGTTGTTTCCAATCTCAAAACCCATGG
>JAFPDR010000167.1 GCA_017389885.1 Kiritimatiellia bacterium | reverse complement strand
TGAAATTCGGGGACGTGACGCTCGAGTGGTACGAAGGCCTCGACAACCGTCCGGCCCTCCCGAAGGGCTTCCGCTACGCCGACAACAAGGGGCTCTTCCCCGCGTCGACGGCGAACGACGGACTCATCGACCCGCCCCTCAAGCCCGGCAAGGAGATATACCTCGCGGACGGCACCGTCTGGCAGGGGCTCTCCCACGCGTCCACGCTCGTGCGCTGCGGCGCGCAGGACGAGAAGGTGCCCGGGTTCGAGAAGGCGCACAACGACCACTACCGCAACTTCCTCCTCGCGGTGAAGGGCGAGGAGGAGGCGAAGAGTCCGTTCCATGTCGCCGCTCCGCTCTCCGAGATCTTCTGCCTCGGCGTGATCGCCCAGCGCCTCAACCGCGGCTTCAAGTTCGACCCCGAAAAGAAGCGCGCCATCGGCGACGCTGATGTCGACACGCTCCTCAAGGGTCCGGCTCCGAGGCGCGGGTGGGAGGAATACTACCGCGGATGAAGCGCCTCCGGTTCGTCGTAACGGCGGGACCGACCCGCGAGCACCTCGACCCCGTCAGGTTCCTTTCCAACCCCTCGACCGGCAAGATGGGCTTCGCCGTCGCGCGCGCGGCGGCGAGGCGCGGGCACGACGTGACGCTCGTAGCGGGGCCCGTTTCGCTTAAGACGCCGAAGGGCGTGCGGCGCGTCGACGTCACGAGCGCGCGCGACATGCTCGCCGCCGCCGAGGAGGCCTTGGCTGGACGACATTCGGCGGGCGGCGTCCGGCATTCGCGAAAGAGAAGCCGCGGTCCGTTGACCGTGTTTGTCGCTACAGCCGCCGTCGCCGACTGGCGTCCGGCGGAGTGCGCGGCGAGGAAACTCAAGAAGGGGCAGATGTCCGGCACGCTCAAGCTCGTGCGCAACCCCGACATCCTCAGGACCCTCTCCCTTCGCGAAAGGCGCGGACCGCGTTCCGCGCTATTCGTCGGATTCGCCGCCGAGACGAACGACGTCCTTTCGGAGGCGCGGCGCAAGTGCCGCGAGAAGGGGCTCGAGATGATCGTCGCGAACGACGTGACGCAGAAGGGCGCCGGGTTCGGGACGGACACCAACCGCGTGACGCTCGTCAGGAAGGACGGCTCGGCGGAGCGCCTTCCGCTGATGTCCAAGGCCGCCGTCGCGACGCGGATAGTGCGGGAGTGCGAGGGCTTTGCGCACGCAATGGAGGCGACGTGAAGATTGCGGTCCTTTCCAACGTCACGGTCGAGGTGCTGGCGGGGATGCTGCGCGAGGGGCATTCGGTCTGGACCCCTCCCGGATTCGGCGCGTGGGCCGAGGCGGCGCTCGATCCGCCGGCGGACTTCGTCGCGTTCGCGCCGGACCTCATTGCGATTCTCCTCGATGCGCGCCACGCGCCGCGTCCAGACGCCGCGCTCGTGGAATCCGCGCGCGCCGCGCTGTCCGAGGCGTTTCCGTCCGTCCCAGTCATAGTGCCCGACCTCTCCGCGCTCCTCTCCGATCTCGGCGACGCGGCGTACGACGAGCGGATGTGGACCCTTGCGAAGATGCCGTGGTCGATCGACGCCCTCGCGGAGATCAGGAAGCTGCTCGTTCCGCCGAAGAAGGTCCTTGCGCTCGACCTGGACGACACGCTGTGGAAGGGCGTCGTCTCGGAAGTCGGCGTGGAGGGCATCGAGCCCGACGCCGCGCTTCAGCGCGAGGCGCTCGCCCTGAAGGAGCGCGGCGTGCTTCTCGTCGCGCTGTCGAAGAACGATGCCGAAGACGTCGCGCCGGTCTGGGGGGACCCGAGGATGGCGCTGCGTGCGGACGACTTCGCGGCGATGCGCATAGACTGGAACGAGAAGTCGGAGAACCTCGCGGACGTCGCGCGCGAGCTGAACGTCGGAACCGACGCCTTCGTCTTCGTCGACGACAACGCGGGAAACCGCGCGGAGATGCGCGCGGGGCGTCCGGAGGTCGCGGTCGCGCCGTTTCCGCCGGACCTCTCGGTGTTCTTTCCGCCGCGTCCCGCGACCGACGAGGACCGCGCGCGGGCGGAGATGTACCGCGCGGAGGCGAAGAGGCGCGAGGCGGCTTCGCGTATGACGTACGAGGACTACATCCGCTCGCTCGGAATCGTCAACGAGGTGCGTCCGGCCGCCGAAGGCGACTTCGCGCGCGTCGCGCAGCTGTCGCAGAGGTCGAACCAGATGAACGCGCTCACCGTGCGCCGCAGCGAGGGCGAGATCCGCGCGTTCGCGGCGGATCCGTCGCGGCTCGTGGTGGTCCTGCGCTCGTCGGACCGCTTCGGCGACCTCGGGCTCGTCGCGTTCGCGCACGCGAGGATCGACGGCGAGAGGGCGGAGATCGAGGACTGGGTGATGAGCTGCCGCGCGATGAACCGCCGCATCGAGTTCGCGCTGGAGGAAGGGCTTGAGGAGATTCTCGCGGAGCGCGGGGTGCGCACGCTTTCCGCCGCCTGGCGTGGGACTGCGAAGAACGCCCCGTCGCGCGACCTCTTCGACAGGCTCGGCTTCGCCGTCGCCGGGTCGGACGCGGGCGAAATACGCTACCGCCGCCCTATTGACATCCGGCGGAGGAAATAGTATACTACTCACCAAATTTCGCCAATTAGGCGATTTCTCCCATTTGTCGGAGCGTAGCGCAGTCTGGTAGCGCGTTTGCTTCGGGAGCAAAAGGTCGAGGGTTCAAATCCCTCCGCTCCGACCATTCTGGCTATGACTGACATGAACAGGCGAGAGTTTGCGAAGGGCGCGGCCGGCCTCCTGGGCTGGGGAATGTTTGCGGGCGGACTCGGAGGCTGCAGTCTGATTTCCGGCGGGACGGGCCCGAGGCTCACGCTCGGCATCGTAAGCGACATCCACATAAGGCTCGTCCGCAAGAACGGGAAGGACTCGTTCGAGGGCGAGGAAGGGTTCCGCCGCGCGCTCGAGTGGTTCCGCGACCGGGGAGTGGACGGAGTGACGATAAGCGGTGACCTCGCGGACCACGGGCTCGTCGAGGAACTCGAGTCGGTCGGACGCATCTGGCGCTCGGTGTTCCCTGGCGACAGGGCTCCTGACGGACGCCGCGTCGAGAGGCTTTTCGTCTACGGAAACCACGACTGGGAGGGATTCAAGTACGGAAACGCAGCAAAGCAGATATTCGGCAAGGACCTTGCCGCGCACACGATCCGCGCCGATCTCGCCGCAGCGTGGAAGAAGGCGTTCGGGGAGGATTACGCGCCCGTATGGCGCAAGGAGGTGAGGGGGTACACCTTCGTCGGCGCGCACTGGACGGCCGACTGGTGCAAGGCGCATGACGAGACCGGCGTGCCGCAGGCCCCTGGATGGTTCAGGGAGAACGGGGACACGATCGATCCCTCGAGGCCGTTCTTCTACCTCCAGCATCCGCCGCCGAAGGACACCTGCCACGGTCCGTGGCTCTGGGGGCACGACGACGGACGCATCACCGCGGCGCTTTCGCGGTATCCGAACGCAATCGCGCTGACTGGACATTCCCACGCGACTCTTTCGTCCGAAAGGGCGATATGGCAGGGCTCGTTCACCGCCATCGACGTCGGCTCGCTGAGCTACACGGGCCTCAGCTTCGGGGACCTCGATCCCTTCACCCGCGAGAACGACAACTACGAGGGGAAGCCGTCGTCCGCGAATCCTGCGAAGGTAATGCGCCGCATGCCCACGAACGACGGACACCAGGGCATGCTCGCCAAGGTCTACGACGACCGCATCGTGTTCGAGCGCCTCGACTTCGAAAGCGGCGACAAGCTCGGCGACGACTGGGTCGTCCCGCTTCCGGCGAAGAAGCCGATGCCGTTCGCCTTCGCGCCTCGCGCGGCCGTGAGCATCGCCCCGGAGTTCCCCGCGGCGGCCGCGCTCGCCGCGCGCATGACGACGGGGAAGAACCGCGGCGGCGGGAGCGTCAAGTCCGAGGAGCGCCGCGTCCTCGAGGTTACGATCCCCGCCGCGAACCGCGCGGGGTCCGGAAGGGTCTTCGACTATGCCGTGGAGATATCCGGAAAGGACGGCGGAACGGACAGGAAATTCGTCTTCGCCTCGGGGTTCCACAGGTCCGCGGGCACCAAGGAGGCCAACTCGCCCACCGTGCTCCAGGTCGACGCCGGGCTCCTCCAGGCGAAGGGCGCTCTGCTCATAAAGGCCATCCCCCGCAACTCCTTCGGCGTCGCGGGATCGTCCGTCGGAATGGAGTTTTCCGCAAAGTAGGCGTTTCCGATTTCATAATTGATGGTTGCGATTTTGACAATAGACAGCGCGGCTGATATATTGTAGAATAGCAGCATCATGAAAGAGGTATTCGCATACGTCATCGGACTCGGCGCATCGGTCATGATGCCCGTGATATTCACCATCCTCGGAACGCTTATCGGAATCAAGTTCTCCAAGGCGCTCAAGTCGGGGCTTCTCGTGGGCGTCGGCTTCGTCGGGCTTGGCGTGGTCACGGCGCTTCTCACGTCCAACCTCGGCCCGGCGCTCAAGGGGATGACGGAGCTCTACCACCTGAACCTCCCGTTCTTCGACCTCGGCTGGCCGGCGGCCGCGGCGGTCGCGTACTCCTGCGCGGTCGGCGCGTTCATCATCCCCGTGTGCCTCGGCGTGAACGTGCTGATGCTCGTCACCGGAACTACGCGCACGGTGAACATCGACCTCTGGAACTACTGGCACTTCGCGTTCCTCGGCGCGATGGTGTTCTTCGCGACGGGCTCGCTCGCGTGGGCGTTCTACGCGGCGGTAGTGCTCTACGTGATCACGCTCTGCATGGCGGACTTCACGGCGAAGAGCTTCCAGACCTACTACAAGGACATGGACGGCATCTCGATCCCGCAGCCGTTCTGCCAGAGCTTCACCCCGTTCGCCGTCGCGATCGGCTGGCTCCTCGACCGCATCCCGGGCTTCTCGAGGCTCGACATAGACGCGGAGGGGATGAAGAAGAAGTTCGGGCTCCTCGGCGAGCCGCTTTTCCTCGGGCTCGTAATCGGGTGCGGAATCGGCGCGCTTAAGTGCGACTCCTGGAAGGGCGTCGTCGATTCGATTCCGTCCATCCTCAAGCTCGGCGTCACCGTCGGCGCGGTGATGGAGCTCATCCCGCGCATCACGGCGCTCTTCATCGAGGGCCTCAAGCCCATCTGCCAGGCCGTTCAGGAAAAGCTTTCTAAACAGCTGAATTCAAACCCTCAAACCGTCAAACCGTCAAACTGTCAAACCGTCAAACAATTCCACATCGGCATGAGCCCCGCTCTCGTGATCGGCCACCCGACGACGCTCGTCGTCTCGATCCTTCTCATTCCCGTCATCCTCTTCCTCTCGGTCTTCCTCCCCGGCAACAAGTTCCTGCCGCTCGCGTCCCTTGCCGGGATGTTCTACCTCTTCCCGTGCGTGCTGCCCATCACGAAGGGCAACGTGCCGAAGACTTTCGTCATCGGACTCGTCGCGCTCGTCGCTGGAC
>JAFPDR010000021.1 GCA_017389885.1 Kiritimatiellia bacterium | reverse complement strand
TCCTCATCGTCCTCGCGACGCAGACGAGGGGGACTTGCCTCTTCTTCGAGAAGATGTTCGAGTCGCGTCTCTACTTCGTCGACCACCTCCGTCAGATGGGCGCGAAGATCGTGCAGTGCGACCCGCACCGCGTCGTGGTGACAGGTCCGTCGCAGCTCTACGGCGGAACGGTGACCTCCCCCGACATCCGCGCCGGCATCGCGCTGGTCATAGCGGCCCTCGCCGCGAAGGGCGAGTCGACGATCCTCGGGGCGGAGACGGTCGACCGCGGATACGTATCGGTCGAGACCGAGCTCTCCCGCCTCGGCGCAGGCATCGTCCGCCGGTAGACAAGCTGTTGACAACCGCTTGACACATGTAGACATCTCGAACGGCGAAAGCGGCGCGGCGTTTGGTATAATTGGCGGGTATGAACGAGATGAAGACACCACCGAACAGCGTCGAGGCGGAGAGGGCCGTGCTCGGGTCCATTCTTCTTGACACGACGGGCAGGGACGAGCGGGTCATGGACGTCTGCCAGTCGTCCGGAGTGACGCCGGAGACTTTCTTCGATCCGCGCAACAGGGCAATTTATGCGGAGATGCAGCGCATGGCGCGCGAGTCCAAGCCGCTCGACGCGCTTACCCTCGCCGAGGAGATGATGAAGGCGGGTACGCTCGAGGCCGTCGGAGGCGCGGCGTACGTCCAGTCGCTTATAGACCAGACGCCGACCACGGCGCACGCCGAGTACTACATCAACATCATACTTGGCAAGCAGCTGCGGCGCACGATGATCGACAGCGCGACGCGGACGATCGAGAAGTGCTTCGACGAGGGGGAGTATCCGGACGCGCAGGCCGTGCTCGGCGAGGCGGAGAAGTCGTTCCTCGAGATAGGCGTAAGGGGCGACGCTACGATGCCGTGGGCCTCGGCGATCGACCTCGGCTTCCAGCGCATCGACGCGATGTTCGACTCGAACGGAAAGCACCTCGAGGGAATGTCCACGGGACTCACCCACCTCGACGAGAAGCTCCAGGGCCTCAAGAACTCCGAAATGATCGTCATCGCGGCGAGGCCGTCCGTCGGCAAGACCTCCCTCGCGATGAACATCGCCGAGAGCTGCGCGCTCGGGCTCGACATGAACAACGTGCCGGTGAAGACTGACGGCGGCAAGCGGCATCCGGTGATGGTGTTCTCGCTCGAAATGCCAGTCGAGGCGCTCGCCAAGCGAATGATCGCCGGGCGCGCGCAGGTGAACACGTGGAGGCTAAACCGCGGACTGTGCACCAAGGACGAGAAGCGCAGGCTCACGCAGAACCTCTCCATCGCGACGGAGGAGCTCCGCGGCGCTCCGCTCATCGTGGACGACACCGCGGGACTCGACGTGATGGACCTCCGCGCCCGCGCGCGCCGCGCGAAGAAGCAGCACGGCATCGAGCTCATCGTCATCGACTACCTCCAGCTGTGCACCTGCCGCGAGGCCGCGCGCATGGGAAGCCGGCAGATCGAGGTGAGCATGATCTCCCAGCAGATCAAGGCGATGGCGAAGGAGCTTAAGATACCGGTCATCGTCCTCTCGCAGCTCTCGCGAGCGAACGAGCAGCGCGGCGACAAGGAGGAGAAGCCGAAGCTCTCGGACCTCCGCGACTCGGGCGCGATCGAGCAGGACGCGGACGTTGTGTTCCTCCTCAGGCGTCCTTCGCGCACCGCGACCTCCAAGGACGCCGCCGACGAGCAGCTCGCGATCATCGACGTCGCGAAGAACCGAAACGGCGAGATCGGCGAGGTCAAGGTGAACTTCTACAGGGAGTACACGCGCTTCGGGGACCGTCCGATAGAGAGCTCCGCCGTCGAGGCGTTCCACTCGTCCGAACCCGAGCCCGAGCAGGGCGAGTTCGCGCCCGATCCGATGCTCTGAATGACGCAGATCAAACCAAAAGGGAAAGACACATGTGCGGAATAGTTGGGTTTTCATCTAAGACGACCTCTGCGGTGAGGCCGCTCGTAAGCGGACTGAGCCGCCTTGAATACCGCGGATACGACTCCGCCGGAATCGCGCTGGAGTCCGCGGACGGCATCCGCGTCTTCAAGCAGACCGGCAAGGTCTCCGAACTCGACAAGCTCCTCAAGCGCGAGCTGCCGGAGGAGGAGCGCGCGAAGTACACGCTCGGCATCGCGCACACGCGCTGGGCTACGCACGGACTCCCCACCGTCGCCAACGCGCATCCGCACGTAGCAGACGGCGGACGACTCGCGCTCGTCCACAACGGCATAATCGAGAACTACGCGGCGCTACGCTCGGGACTGGAGCGGCGTGGCGTGAAGTTCGCCTCGCAGACGGACACCGAGGTGCTCGCCCATCTCGTAGCCGCCTTCGACAAGGGCGACTTCCTCGCCGCCGTGTGCGAGGCGCTCAAGCGCGTCGAGGGGACGTACGGAATCGCCACGGTCTCCGCCCGGCATCCGGGCGAGATGGTCGTCGCGCGGAAGGGAAGTCCGCTCGTCATCGGCATCGGCGAAAAGGACATCGTCGTCGCGAGCGACGTGTCGGCAATCGTCGCGTACACGCGGCAGGTGATCTACCTCAAGGACGGAGACGTCGCGCGGATAACGGCTGAAGGCGTCGACATCCATTCGCTGGACAACGCGCCGGTGTCCCGCGAGGTCCAGGAAGTGGACTGGGACGTGGGGGCGATCGAGAAGGGCGGATACGAGCACTTCATGCTCAAGGAGATCTTCGAGCAGCCCGACGCGCTCGCGAACACGATCCGCGGAAGGCTGGATCCCGGCGGCGGCACGGCGATCCTCTCCGGACTCAACCTCTCGCCGCGCGAGCTCGCTGCGGTGCGCAGGCTCGTCATCGTCGGATGCGGCACGTCGCTCCACGCGGGAATGGTCGGGAAGTGCCTCTTCGAGAGCCTTGCGGACATTCCGGCGTCGCCAGAGCAGGCGGCGGAGTTCAGGTATTCGAATCCGATCGTCGGTCCGGACGACTGGGTGATCGCGCTGTCGCAGTCCGGCGAGACGGCCGACACTCTCGCGGCCGTGCGCGAGTCGATAAGGAAGGGCGCGCTCGTCTCCGCGCTGTGCAACGTGGTCGGCTCGACGATCGCGCGCGAGGCGGGCCGCGGCGTGTACCTCCACGCCGGACCCGAGATCTCCGTCGCATCGACCAAGGCCTTCACCGCGCAGGTTACGGCGCTTCTCATGACGGCGCTTAAGCTGGGCCGCACGCGCCGCCTCTCGCGCGAGGCGGGAGACAGGCTCGTTCGCGAGATAACGAGCCTGCCGGACCTCGTCCGCAAGGTGCTTGCGCAGTCCGGCACCATCGCGCAGATCGCCGAGAAGTACGCGTCCGCGAACGACATGTTCTTCATCGGACGCGGCATACTCTATCCGGTAGCGCTCGAGGGCGCGCTCAAGATCAAGGAGGTCGCGTACGTGCACGCGGAGGGATACCAGGCGGCGGAGCTGAAGCACGGACCAATCGCGCTCCTTTCGGAGAAGACTCCGGTCGTCGCGCTTCTCGCCGACGTTCCCGGCAAGGAGAAGACGCTCGGCAACGTGCAGGAGTGCCGAGCGAGGAACGCGCCGGTGATCGCCGTCGCGACGGAAGGCGACGATGCCGCCGCCGCGTCCGCGACAGACGCGATGTTCGTTCCCAAGACGAGCCCCGAGCTCGCGCCGATCGTCTCCGCCGTTGCGCTGCAGCTCTTCGCCTACCATGTCGCGCGCCTGCGCGGCTGCGAGATAGACCAGCCGCGCAACCTCGCGAAGTCGGTCACGGTGGAGTAGAGTCGATCCAACGTCATTGACGACGACTAAATCGCCGATGCGTGCCACTCCTGAAGCGAGAGCGGAGCGGTGCCCGATTCGCGCCGGATCGCCTCGAGTCCGCGCACGGCCTCGGCGAAGCCGGCGAGCGTCGTCGTC
>JAFPDR010000166.1 GCA_017389885.1 Kiritimatiellia bacterium | reverse complement strand
CACGCCCGCCGACGTTGAGGCGGTGGTCGATTCGTATCCGTGGGACTACAAGCTCATCTACTCGAAGGACCACTTCAATCCGATCCCGGCGTTCGTCAAGCTCGCGAAGAGGCTCTACGTCACCGCAGAGTCCACGGGGATGCTCTCCGAGGCCTGCACCTTCGGCTCCGCAGAGGTCGTTGCGCTCGACAACCTCAATCCGGGGCCGCACAAGTTCCGCCGCTTCGTGGAGAACCTGCGCGCCGGCGGATACGTCGACGGATGCCGCAAGATCGACCTCTCCGCGCAGTTCGCGCGCGCGAGGGCGCTGATGGGGCTCTGAGATGCGCAGTCTGGACTGGAGGCTGCTGCGGAGCGTCGTCGCGCTGAGCCTGCCCACGGCCGTGGTCTGCGCGCTCAGCGTGTACTTCTTCGTCGACAGGGTCCCTGAGATAGAGAAGGCGGAGAGGAACAGGGTAAGGTCCGAATACCGCGAGGTCGCACTGGAGCTCCGGCAGAATCCGGACGACGGACGGTACATGCGCGAGGAGTCGCTTCCGGAGGTGTGGAAGGGTTCTGCCGCGGGAAAGATGGCCCCGGGCAGATGGGGCTATGTCCCGATCTGGCCGAAGGGCTTCGCCTGGGTGTGGTACGACGGGGGAAAGGGCGTCGCCTACACGCAGACGCCCATTGTGCGCGAAAGGGACTACCGCACGATGTTCCTGTCGTTCGGCTCTCTTTTCCTGCTCGTCCTTGTGGGTATGACCGTCTTCGGGATCCGCTACTTCGTCGACTATGTCCGCGCGAGGGACGACTTCCTCGCCGCGACCGCGCACGACCTCACGACGCCGCTCGTCGGGATGAGGATGTCCATCGGACGCTGCGACGCGGACGCGAAGGTGCTGAACGAGCGGCTAATACGGATCGTCGAGAACATCAAGGACTTCATGCGCCTCGGCGGGAGGCGCCGCGATCCGCAGCTTTCCGCGTTCGACGTCCGAAGGGCGTACGACGAGGCGTATGCGCTCTTCAGGGACGACTACCGCGACCTTTTCGGGGGGAACGACGTGCCGGTCGAGGCGGAGGGGGAGCTTCCGGACGTGCTTGCCGACGAGACGATGACCGTGCAGATGATGTGGAACCTGCTCGGCAACGACCTCAAGTACGCCGCGCCGTACGGTCCGGTGCGCGTAAGATTCTTTGCCGAGGGGAGGTTCGTGAAGGCGGAGTTCATCGACGAAGGGCAGGGGATGACTCCGCGGCAGATGCGCCGCGCGTTCGACAGGTACTACCGCGCGAAGACCGTGCTGGAGTCCGGGAAGGGCGGCTTCGGCATAGGGCTCTGCACCGCGCGCGAGTTTGCCCGCGCCATGGGCGGCGACCTTTCGGTGCGCGCGAATTCGCCGCACGGCTGCGTCTTCACCCTCTCCCTCCCCTCCGCGCCGCGTCCGTAGCCGGCTGCGCTTTGCACGGGGCGGCGCAAATATGGTAAAATATACCTTCTATGAACAAGACAGAAAAGATCATTTGCCTTCTCCTCGGCGCGGTTCTCGCGTGGTATGTGTGGACCGAAATGGGACGCGCCAAGGAGCGTCAGAAGTACCTGGCCGAGCAGGCCGCAATCGCCGCCACAAACCAGGTTGCGGAGGCCGAGGCGCCGTCCGCGTCCGAACCGGCTGCGGAGCAGTCCGCCGCCGAAGGCGCCAAGTCCCCGGCCGAGCAGGCCGCGCCTGCGCCAGAGCTGCCCGCCGTGCCCGAGCGCATCGTGGCGCTCGAAAGCGACGACGTGAAGCTCGAGCTTTCGACATGGGGCGCCGTAGTAAAGAAGGTTACGCTGAAGAAGTACGCGAAGAACCGCGGACCGGTCTCGGAGGAGAATCCGCCCGTGGTGTTCGACTTCTCCTCCTCTCCCCTCGGGGCGGGGGCGTCCGTGGAGGCGTACGAGGTCGCGGAGGAGAAGCCCGGGTCCGTGAAGTTCACCTGCGGCGCGAAGAGCCGCGTGATCTCGCTCGGGGCGAACTACCGCATCGAACTCGAGGACGACGGGATCGGCGGACCTCTCTCGCTCGGCCTCATGCGCATGGGCGACTCGAAGAACGACCTCCTGTCCGTCGACAGCTGGGCGATGGACGCGGGGAAGGGCAAGGAGGGCGTTCTGCACCACTGCGAGGGCGACTCTCCGCTCAAGGGCTACCTCGTCGGCGGGCTTTCCGGCGGATGCAGCGGGTCGAAGAGCGCGGCTGGGATGCCCGAGCGCGCGGCGATTCCGTTCCCGGGCGCGCAGAAGTGGGTGGCGGTCAAGAACCGCTTCTTCGTGACGGCGCTCTGCTCTTCCACCGCGGCGAACACCGGCTTCGAGACGACCGTCGTGCGCGACATGGGCGCGGCGAACTACCGTCCGGCGTCCGTCTCCGCGCGCGTCTCGCTCGCCGACGACGCGGCGAAGCGCACGAGCGTCTTCTACGTGGGCCCCAAGAAGCAGTCGTTCCTCTGGGACCTCGGCATGAAGGACGTGATGGAGTTCGGGATGTGGAGGTGGCTATGCTATCCGCTCGTCTGGGTGCTCAACTTCTTCAACAACCTCATTCCGAACTACGGCGTCGCGATCATACTGCTCACGATCCTCGTCCGCCTTCTCTTCTGGCCGCTCACGCACAAGTCGACGGTCGGCATGAAGAAGATGCAGGAGCTTCAGCCGAAGATGAAGGAGATCCAGGCGAAGTTCAAGGACAACCCGCAGCGGCTCCAGCAGGAGACTTGGGCGCTCTACCGCGAGGCGAAGGTGAACCCGATGAGCTCGTGCCTGCCGATGCTCATCCAGATCCCTGTTTTCATCGCGCTCTTCAACGTGCTCAGGTCGGCCGTCGAACTCAGGTACGCGCCGTTCCTCTGGATCGGCGACCTCTCCGAGCCGGAAGGGCTCTTCGCGAGCTGGTTCCCGTTCGGCGGGCTCAACATACTGCCGATCCTGATGGCGGTCTCCACGGGGCTCCAGAGCGCGTTCACTCCTTCGGCGGGCGACAAGAACCAGCAGCGGATGATGATGGTCTTCATGCCGCTCATGATGCTCTTCATGTTCTACTCGTTCCCGTCCGCGCTTTCGCTCTACTGGTTCCTCTCGAACCTCTTCTCGATCGTGCAGATGTGGATCATCCGCCGCCAGACGGCCGCGAAGTCGAATGACGCGGTCATAACGCCCGAGGTGATCGATCCGCCGATGACGCGGCAGATGCGCCGCCACGGGTGATGCCATGGAAAGATACGAGCTCGAGGATTCGCTGAAGGAGGAGATCCGCGCCAGGGTTCTCGGCGAGGGGTTCATGAAGCTCGTCCAGACCGTCAGGCGCGGCGGCGGGAACTTCAGGATATCGATGCGCCCCGTCGAGATCGGCGGCGTCAGGAAGTACCAGGCCGAGATGGCCGAGGGACGCGACGTGCAGGTGAAGAACTTCGACGCGAACGGCGCGGCGGAGGGGCTCGAGGAGATAATCGCGCAGAGGGGCGCGAGGGACCTTCACCTCATGACGGCGAAGGGCGATCTCCACGTGCGGGTGACGAAGAAGGGGCATGTGCTCGTCTCGCGCTCGGCCGAGATGGACCGCGTCGCCGTGGTGAAGCCCCACGACCGCGTTAAGAACGTGCCGCTCGCGCAGTTCGACTCCGCTCTGCTCCTCAAGGTGATAGGCCTTGCGGACGGCGAGGGTAAGGTGCGCGCGTCGATGCGCGGCAAGTACGACCAGGTGAACGAGTTCCTCAAGGTCGTCGGCGAGACGGTGTCCGCTTCGGCGGACCACGAGGGGCCTTTCACCGTCGTGGACTGCGGGTGCGGCAAGGCGTACCTGACGATCGCGCTCTGGTTCTATCTCACGGAAGTGATGAAGGTCCCCGAGGTGAGGGTCGTCGGGATAGACCGCCGGGCCGATGTCGTCGCGGCCGCGCGGAAGATGTCCGCCCAGCTCGACCTCTCCGGCAAGGTCGACTTCATCGAGGCGGACCT
>JAFPDR010000165.1 GCA_017389885.1 Kiritimatiellia bacterium | reverse complement strand
CACCTCGGCATCGGGTGCAAGGCGCTCACGGTGAAGGCCGCGGAGGTGTCCCTCTTCTACAACGCGACGCCGCTCGTCAGGAGCGGCGCGCAGGTGTGCCTCGGCTTCAACGACTCCGAGAAGGTGTCGTGGGTGCAGGTCGCGCTCGTGAACCGCGCCAAGTCGTCGAAGGTTCAGGTGGGGCTTCTCAACTTCAACGACAACGGATTCCTTCCGTTCTTCCCGTTCTTCAACCTCGACAAGAGCCTGTTCGATTGAAAAGGGGGCTTGTGACATTCGGCGCGGCGGTCCTGTGGTCCGCCGCGGCCCTCGCCGCGCGCCCGGTCGCGTGGGAGAACCTCGACGAGGCGCACCACCTCGCGGGGCGCATGGCGTCGTCCGGGTACCTCCGCGGCAAGGTCGTATACGTCGACTGCCGTGACTACGGCGACAAGAGCGGCGTCGAGGCGATGCGGCGCATGGAGGAGGCCTGGCAGACGTTCAAGATGAAGCCCTTCGTGATGATCGGCTCCCACCGCGGCTCCGCCGGCCCCGAGAAGATCAAGCGCATCGCCGAGGGCCTCGGGCTGACGTATCCGATCTACCGCGACGCGGGGATCGTGCGCACGAAGGAGCAGGAGGAGGCGGACCCCGAGCGGACCGGCTTCGTGTACGTCGTGGAGTGCACGGGGCGGGTCCTCTACCGCGGCAAGGACGACAGGCGCGCGTTCGGCGTCGTCGCGAGCGCGGTGATGGCGATGAGGAGTCCGCAGACGCCGAAGCAGTGGAAGCACTACATCGACTTCGACATAGACGTCCTCCCGGGGCGCGCGGTGCTCGAGCTGGAGGACTACCGCAAGGCGTTCCCCAAGGAGTCGAGGGAGTACGACGCGGTGTGGAAGCGCTTCCAGGCCGACGAAGACATCATGCGGGTCGCGAAGCTGGAGCGCCTCACGCTCCAGGCGAAGGACTACGACTTCAAGGACTCGAGCGCGCGGCGCCTGAGCGCGGACAAGGTCAAGCTCGCGATAGACGCGTTCTCGGACCTCAAGAAGAGCCGCAACGAGGCCGTCGCCCAGGAGGCGAAGAACTGCATAGCGGAGCTTACGTGGACGTCGGCGCGGCTCAAGTAGCGTCCGCCGGCGCGAAATAAAACATGAAGGAGAACCAGATGAAGAAGGCAACTGCGGTCGCGCTGTGCGCGCTGGCGGCGCTCTGTTCGAGCGGCGCGATGAAGTGGAAGAACTTCGACGACAAGTCCCACCTGTCCGGTCCGAAGCTCACCGAGGACGACCTGCTCGGCAAGGCCGTCCTGCTGTACTACTGGGACGCGGCGGACGAAGCGAGCGTGAAGTACCTGCCCGAGGTCGAGAAGGTGTGGAACTCGTTCAAGACGAAGAAGTTCGCGGTGATCGGCACCTACGGCGGGGCGAAGGACGAGGCGAAGATCAAGGCTGCGGTCGAGAAGGGCAAGGTGACGTTCCCGGTCTACTACAAGTTCGACATGGACCCTCCGCCCACGCACTGGAAGACGCCGTACTTCTGCGTCATCAACCACCGGGGCACCGTGGTGTACTCCGGCGCCGGAATGAAGGACGCCACGCAGAAGAGCGTCGAGGCGATGACGGCGATCGGCATGCCGGTGAGCCTGTGCGGGGACGTCACGTTCAAGAAGTTCAAGGGCGTCGCCGGGCAGCTCAAGCTCGGCAGCAACGTCTCCGCGGTCCTGAAGAAGATGGAGAAGGAGACGAAGAACAAGGACCCCAACGTCGCGTCCGAGGCCCAGGAGATCATATCCGCGATCGAGAGCGCGAGGGACGACGTCAAGGCGGACATCGAGCTCTACGGCAAGGCGGACCCCGCGGAGGCCATCAAGCTCATCCAGCTCTTCATGAAGACCTGGCCGAAGGACGACGCGGTTGCCGATCTCAAGGCGCAGATCCCGGAGCTGAAGGAGAAGGCGAAGGAGAAGGCAAAGGCGGACAAGGAGAAGGCTAAGGCCAAGTAGGGAAGACCATGGACACGGAATTCGAGAACATCACGCAGATACTGGAGCGCAACGCGGCGAAGTGGCCGAGCGACGTCGCCCTTGTGGAGATCGACACGCCGGACGACGGACGGCACAAGACATGGAGGGAGGCGGAGCTCGTTGAGTCCGCACCGGACAGGGCGTACCGCGCCGACATGACGTGGCGCGACTTCGACGAGAAGGCCAACAGGTTCGCGAACTTCCTCCTCTCGCGCGGATACAAGCGCGGCGACAAGGTCGCCATCCTCCTCATGAACTGCCTCGAGTGGCTGCCGATCTACTTCGGCGTACTGAAGGCGGGCTGCATGGCCGTTCCGCTCAACTTCCGATACACGTCGGACGAGATAAAGTACTGCCTCGAGCTTTCGGACGCGGGCGCGCTGGTGTTCGGCCCGGAGTTCACCGGACGCATCGAGCAGATCGTCGACCGCATCACGCAGGTCAGGACGCGGCTCTACGTCGGCGAGGACTGCCCTACGTTCGCGGAGTCGTACCGCACCCTCATCTCCTACTGCTCGTCGCGCTCGCCCGCCCTGAAGATGACGCAGGACGACGACGCTGCGATCTACTTCTCGTCCGGCACGACGGGCTTTCCCAAGGCGATCGTCCTGCAGCACCGCTGCCTGGTCCACAGCTGCAGGGTCGAGCAGGCGCACCACGGGCAGACCAAGGACGACACGTTCCTGTGCATCCCGCCGCTCTACCACACCGGCGCGAAGATGCACTGGTTCGGCTCCTTCCTCGTCGGCGGAAGGGCGGTGCTCCTGAAGGGCGTGAGGCCCGAGTGGATCCTCCGCGCCGTCAGCGAGGAGCACTGCACGATCGTGTGGCTGCTCGTTCCGTGGGCGCAGGACATACTCGACGCGATAGACCGCGGCGACGTGAAGCTCGAGGAGTACAAGCTCGACCAGTGGCGGCTCATGCACATCGGCGCGCAGCCCGTCCCGCCCGCGCTCATCAAGCGCTGGAAGAAGGTCTTCCCGCACCACGACTACGACACGAACTACGGGCTTTCGGAGTCCACCGGACCCGGCGCGGTGCATCTCGGCATCGAGAACATCGACCACGTAGGCGCGATCGGCGTCGCGGGCTTCGGCTGGCAGACGAAGATCGTCGGTCCGGACGGCGTCACCCCCGTGAAGCCGGGCGAAGTGGGCGAGCTCGCGCTGAAGGGCCCGGGCGTGATGAAGGAGTACTACCACAACCCCGAGGCGACGGCCGAGATCATGAAGGAGCCGGGCTGGCTTCTCACCGGCGACATGGCCGAGGAGCGCGAGGGGTTCATCTACCTCGTCGACCGCGCGAAGGACGTCATCATCTCCGGAGGCGAGAACCTCTACCCCGTGCAGATCGAGGACTTCGTCCGCTCGAACCCGAAGGTGAAGGACGTCGCGGTGATCGGACTTCCCGACGCGCGCCTCGGCGAGATCGCCGCGGCGATCGTCTCGGTCAAGGAGGGGATGGAGCTCTCGGAGAAGGAGTTCAACGACTTCTGCCTCGGGCTTCCGCGCTACAAGCGTCCGAGAAAGGTCATCTTCGCGGAAGTGCCGCGCAACCCCACCGGAAAGATCGAGAAGCCGAAGCTCCGCAGGATGTACGGCGCCGCCGGCCTCGTCGCCCAGCAGAACGGCATCGTCTCGTAGCCCCGTTGCGGAGGCTGAAAACCGGAAAAATCACCCATTCGGGTGTTTTTTCATTTTGGCGCGCACAAATCAAAAAATTTTTGATATAATGGTAGCGATTTGACGGGGATGTGTGCCCGAGAGGCGGCGCAGGACCCCGTGGCAAGAGAATCTCCCCTGCCGGTCGGCCAGGCCGCATAGCGGCCTTGAGCCGGCCGGCTTTTCCATGTCCATTCCTCTTTGGGGAGCCAAAAGGAAAGGCCCGGCTTTTCGGCCGGGCCTTTGCGGTGCTTACTTGTTTTTGTGCCGCTGCGCCTTCATGCGCTTGTCGTATTTGTGCTTCGACATTTTTTTGCGGCGTTTTTTCTTGATGGAACCCATGGGTTTTTCTCCTTGATTTGTTTTTCGGCTAGCTAGGCCGTTTTCTGACTCAGAAAATTATCTTGTTGAGCGGGAGCTCGATGATGCCCGTCGCCCCGTTCTTCGTGAGCTGCGGGATGAGGTCGCGCACCGTCTTCTCCTCGACGACGCTCTCGACCGCGAACCAGTCGCCGCCGGAGAGCTTGTTGACCGTCGGCGCGTGGAGCGCGGGCATGACCTTCACGACCTTGTCGAGCGTCTTCGCCGGGGCGTTGCACTTGAGAAGGACGCGCCTCTGCGCCTCGAGGGCCCCCGTGAGGAGCATCTTGAGCTGCTCGAGCTTCGCGCGCTTGGCGGAGTTCTTCCAGCTCTTCTTGTTCGCGATGAAGCGGGTGGTCGAGGTGAGGATCGTGTCGACGATGCGGAGGTTGTTCGCGCGGAGCGACGAGCCGGTCTCGGTGAGGTCCACTATCGCGTCCACGAGCTCCGGCGCCTTGACCTCGGTCGCGCCCCAGCTGAACTCGACCTCGGCCTTCACGCCGTGCTTCTTGAGGTAGCGCTTGACGAGGCCGATCGCCTCGGTCGAGATGCGCTTGCCCTGGAGGTCCTTGACGGTCTTGATCTTCGAGTCGTTCGGGACTGCGAGGACCCAGCGGACGGGGTTGGAAGTCGCCTTCGAGTAGTTGAGCTCGCAGATCTCGTAGACGTCCGAGCCGTTCTCGTACACCCAGTCGTATCCGCAGATGCCGGCGTCGAGAAGCCCGAGCTCGACGTAGCGGCTCATCTCCTGCGGCCTCAGGAGGCGGCACTTGAT
>JAFPDR010000164.1 GCA_017389885.1 Kiritimatiellia bacterium | reverse complement strand
GCGCAGGTGGCGGCGAAGAGTGGCTCGCGTATCTCGAGCTTCGCGTCGTCCGCCGCGGTGCGCGCGTCGTTGATGCGGTTGCGGTCCGCGTGGATCTGGAGGGTGTTGAGCTTGAGCATCCTTCCGGACATTCCGCGCGGGGTGGCGATTCCGCCGAGGGAGTCGACCTCGTAGTCCTGGTCGACTATGTCGAGGAGCTCGCGGTCCTTCGGGAGCTGCATCGTGCGCGAGCTGCTGAACACGGCGTCCAGCTCCTCGTTGCCGACCTTCGCGCCCTCGATGGCGGTAACGCCCTGGAAGGGGTCGGCCTTGATGTGCTGCCCGGAGACGACGAGGAAGGCGTTGCCGAGCGTGATGGAGCTGCCCGACTCGGACTGCTTCTTCTCTATCTCGTGGAGGACGCTCTGTATCGAGGTCGTGGCCTGCTTTATGTCGAGTATCTGGCTCTTGCGCACGCCTGTGGACGGGATCTCGGCGTGGCACGTCACCCTGAGCCTGCCGTCGGCATTCGTCTCGCCGATGGCGAGCACGGTGCGCGTAGTGCCTATTTCGAGCGCTGCGTGGAAGTCTGTCATAGAATGTCCCTCATGGTGTTTCCGTAGACGTCTCCCTTCTTCCTGGCGTCCCATTCGCGGATGCCGCCGTCGACGTTGCTGGAGATTGCCTTTGAGAGCCGCGTGAGCCTGTCCTTCAGGCTCGGCATCATGGCGTCGCTCGGCTCGTCCATCCCGTCCCAGGCGATCTTCGCCCTGGTGTAGTCGTCTCGGACGATCGTTATGTAGTCCGTCTTCGAGACGTCCGCCTCGATGACGGCGATTTCGCTGAACTGCTCGCGGCACGTCTCGATTAGCCTGAGCGCGGCGAGTGCGTGGCCGGAGAGGCGCTGTCCCTTCTGCGTCCCCGGCGCGGCGGCCTCGCGTATCGTCGGGAGCATCTGCGTTCCGCTCGACGAGATGAACACGACGCCGTCCGTGTCGGCCACGCGTCCGGTGGGCTCCTTCTTCCCCTTGATGCCGAGCCGCACGACGGGGACGCGCTCCTCGACCTCGATGGAGATGCGGTTGGGGAGGTGCCGCGATATCGTCACGTTGCGGATGTTGGGTATCTTCTTCAGCAGCTCGCGGCGGCGCTCGTCGAAGTCGATGAGCGCGAGGTTCGCGCCGTTCTTGAGCCCGAACTGCCCCGCCACGACGTCCGCGCGCACCATGCGTCCGTCGGTGATCGACACCTGCGAGGCGTAGTCGGTTATGACGCACTGCTCCACCCAGAGGGCGCGGAGGCGTCCGTACGCGAAGACGACGGCGCCGATGAGGACGAGGAACGCGGCGGACCCCGCAAGCGCGAGGGCCTTGCGTCCGCTGTGCTTCGTCTTGAGCTTGTTCTCCTTCATGGTCAGTCGTGCCTTGCTGAGCCGAGTATGCGCTCGCACACTCCGGCGAAGGTGAGCCCCGTCTTCATCCCGGCCTTGGGTACGAGCGAATGCGAGGTGAAGCCCGGGGACGTGTTGAGCTCGAGGACGTAGCACCTGCCGAGGGGTGACACGCGGAAGTCGACGCGCGTCACGCCGCGGCATCCGACGGCGTTGTACGCGTCGACGGCGGTTTTCTGCAGCCTGCGCGAGAGATCGCCGTCCTCGAGGAACGGATAGCGCGTCTCGTTGGACTCGTACTTCTCCTGGTAGCCGTACCATCCGCCCTTTGCGACGATCTCGATGACGGGCAGGGGCTCCCCGTCGATGACTCCGACGGTCAGCTCGCGGCCCGGTATGAACTCCTCGACGAGGATCGTGGGCTTCTGCCCCGCGGACGCGGCGCCGGCTCCGCCCGCGATCGCCGCGAGCGCGGTGCCGAGGGCGGGTTTCCACTCCTCCGGGCGCGACACCTTGGAGATGCCGACGGACGATCCGTCGCACGGCGGCTTGACGACGACGGGGAGCGGAAGGGGGGACGACTCGGTGTCGGGGTTCGCGAGCGACCACGTGGCGGTCGGCACGCCCTTCATCTCGAGGACCATCTTCGTCTTGACCTTGTCCATTGCGATCTGCGAAGCCATGGCGCCAGGTCCGGTATATGGGATCTTGAGCGCGTCGAGCGCCGCCTGCACTCCGCCGTTCTCGCCCCATCCGCCGTGGAGCGCGATGTACGCCGCGTCCACGTCCTTCGGCATGGCCGACAGGTCGTCCGCATCGAGAACGACCGGCACGACGTCGTATCTGCCGAGGCCCGCGAGCGCCTCCGCGATGTTTTTCCCGCTCTGCAGCGACACCTCGCGCTCGCTCGAGGTCCCGCCCATCAACACTGCAATCTTTTTCATCGCACATATTATATCAAATTGCGCGCGCGCGGGAATGCGCTCCGGCGGATTTTATGATATAATGTCCAAACAAATCTAATCAAAGCAGAAAGGACGCAAAAATGGCGGTGACGGAAACGACGACGGTTTCGTGGGGTTCGAGGCTCGGCAGCTCGATAAAGGGCGTGCTGGCGGGGCTTGCGCTGTTCGTGATAGGCTTCCCTGTCCTGTTCTGGAACGAGGGCAACAGCGTCAAGACCGCCAAGGCCCTCGACGAGGGCGAGGGGGCCTGCATCCCGGTGGAGTCGATCGAGAAGGTCGATCCGGAGATGGAGGGCCAGCTCGTCCACATGACCGGCGTCGCCACGACGCAGGACGTGCTGACGGACGACCAGTTCGGCGTATCCGCGACGGCCATCGCGCTCAAGCGCACGACGGAGATGTTCCAGTGGGTCGAGCATTCCGAGACCAAGGAGACGAAGAAGCTCGGCGGCAAGGTCGAGAGGACCACGACCTACACCTACTCCAAGGAGTGGCTGGAGACCGCGATCGACTCGAGCGGGTTCAAGGAGCAGGGGCACGACAACCCTGGCTTCATCGAGTTCCCGTCCGAGGAGAAGCGCGCGGCCAACGTGACGTTCGGCGCGTTCCGCCTGAACGAGCGCCAGATCGGGCGCATCGGCTCCGAGCAGGCGTACGCCTTCCCGACCGGATACGTCTGCGCCGTCGCCCGCGCGCAGCGCCAGGGCGGCACGATATACATCCCCAACAGGGAGACGCGCGACAACGAGAAGAACAACCGCGACGTCGCCTCGCAGGCGCGCATCGGCGACATGCGCGTGAGGTTCACGGTGATCCTTCCGCACGCCATCTCGCTCGTCGCCAAGCAGAGGGGCGACACGTTCGTGAGCTACATCGCCAAGACGAAGAAGAAGGTCGACCTCCTTTCGGACGGCACGAAGGACGCCGCGGAGATGTTCGAGGCCGCGAGGAGCGCGAACGCGACGATGACGTGGATCATCCGCATCGCCGGGTTCCTCCTCATGTTCTTCGGCATATCGATGATTCTCAAGCCGCTCTCGGTGCTTGCGGACGTTCTGCCGATCCTCGGCAACATCATGGAGATCGGCATTGGTCTCGTCGCCGGAGTGGTGGCGTTCGCCTGCGCGCTCGTCACGATCGCGATCGCGTGGATATTCTACCGTCCGGTGCTCGGAATCATCCTGCTCGCGGCAGCCGGCGCGGCTATCTTCCTCCTCTGGAAGAAGAAGCAGGCGGCCAAGCCCGCAGTCGCGGCGTGAGGTCCGCTCCGGAGCAATTCAGGGAAACAAACAAATAAGGAGAAAACAATGAAGAAACTAACAGCATTCGCGCTCGCGGCTCTCGCGTCCGCATCGGTCTTCGCCGACGGCGGGAACCTCCGCTACTCCATCATGGTCAACAAGTTCGAGAACAAAGCCAACTGGCGCGGCCAGTGGGAGCTCGGCGACGCGTGGGGGACGATCCTCACCGACCAGCTCGTCCAGAGCGGGAAGTTCATCGTGCTCGGCGAGGCCGACATGCGCGGCGCGGCGATGCAGGAGCAGGATCTCGCGGCCTCCGGACGCACCGCCGGCGGCAAGAAGGCGCCGAAGACGGGCCGCATGACGGGCGCGCAGCTGCTCGTCAAGGGCGCGATCACCCACGTGCAGGAGACGAAGGGCGGCAGCGGAGGCTTCTCGCTCGGAAAGGGCATCCTCAGCGGCGTGTCCATCGGCGGCAGCGCCGGCGGCGCGGAGATCAACATCACGATCTACATCTGCGACTCCGCGACTGGACAGGTCAAGGCGTCCAAGAGCGTGATCGG
>JAFPDR010000163.1 GCA_017389885.1 Kiritimatiellia bacterium | reverse complement strand
TCGGCCTAAGGTGTGGGTGGTGATTGGGATGAAGTCGTAACAAGGTAACCGTTGGGGAACCAGCGGTTGGATCACCTCCTTTCTAAGGAGTCAGCCCCCTCGCGGGGCGATGGTGAAACGCCTTCCAGCAATGGAGGGTGCATCAAAACGCGAAGCGCAGACATTTGCTGTTTTCTCAGGCATCCACCGACAAAGACGAAGGCGCGATCCGAAAGGACCGCGCCTTTTGCTTTATGTGCGCAGAAAATGGTATAATGTCGCCATGAACATCGGCATATACGGCGGAAGCTTCAATCCGGTCCATTTCGGACACGTCAACGTCGCGCGCAGGGCCATCGAGGACCTTGCGCTCGACAAGCTGCTTGTCATCCCCGCGAACGTGAGTCCGTTCAAGACGATCGGCGCGGCAAATGCGCCGCGCTTCCCGTGGGACAGGCTCGAGATGGTGAAGAACGCCTTCTCGGGGATGGAGAAGGCAGTGGTCGACGAGCGCGAGCTGAAGCGAGGCGGCGTTTCGTTCGCGATCGACACCGTGCGCGAGGTCGCGGCCGAGAACCCGGGCGCGAAGATATACTTCATAATCGGCGAGGACTCCTTAGAGGGGCTTCCGAAGTGGAAGGACTACGACGAGCTCGCCAAGCTTGCGGAGTTCAGGGCGTATCCTCGCACGAAGGAGTCGTCGACGGAGATACGCCGCCTCTTCGAGGAAGGCAAGGCGGTCCTCAACACCGAGGAGAAGGTCGTCGCGGCCGTGAAGGCGGGACTCGCGCGCAAGGAGGGGTTCTGTCCGTGCAGGCTCCCGAAGCTCCCGGAGTTCTTCTGTCCGTGCGACGAGTTCAAGGGACAGCTCGCCGATCCCGGATACCACGGACTCTGCCACTGCCGCCTCTACCTGAAGCCATGAGCGGAAGGCGCGGCACATCTGCCGCGGACGGATTCTTCGTCCGCTCCGCGGCGCTTCTCGGCGCGGACGCTCTCTCGCGCCTCGCGCGCGCCCGCGTCCTCGTGGTTGGCGTGGGCGGCGTAGGGAGCTGGTGCGCGGAGGCGCTTGTGCGCACCGGACTCGGCGCGGTCGCGCTGATGGACGACGACCTGGTCGCGGCTTCGAACGTGAACAGGCAGTGTCCGGCGACTTCGCTCACCGTCGGCGCGTCCAAGGTAGAGGCGATGAAGGAGCGCCTTCTCGCGGTCAACCCGGAATGCAGGGTGGACGCGGCGGGCGCGCGCTTCGAGGACTTCTCGTCCGTCGGGGCAATGGGGGAATTCGACCTCGTCGTGGACGCGATAGATTCCGTTCCGTGCAAGGCGGAGCTTATCCTCGGCGCGACTGAGCGCGGCATTCCGATCGTAAGCTCGATGGGCGCGGCGCTCAGGAGCGATCCGACGAAGGTGTGCGTCCGTCGCTTCGACAAGGTCGAGGGCGATGGACTCGCACGCGCGCTGCGCCAGCGCTTCAAAAGGCTCGGACGCTTCCCCGCGGCGCCGTTCCGGTGCGTATGCTCGACGGAGCCGCCGGCGGCTCTTCCGCCGGGCGCGGAGAAGGGCTCGCTGATGACGGTGACGGCTACTTTCGGAATGTGCCTCGCCGCGGAGGCGCTCAAGATTCTCGGCGCAGAGGGCGGGCGAAATTTGGTATAATTCCAGCAACATGCCTAAGGGCGGAAAGGACAGAAGATGAACACGCTGATAGTCGTCGGAATCATAGTTGTCGCACTCGTGGCGCTGGTTGGATGGGTCGTCGGACTCTACAACGGACTCGTCGTCCTGAAGAACCGCTTCAAGAACGCGTTCGCGCAGATCGACGTGCAGCTCCGCCGCCGCTACGACCTCATCCCCAACCTCGTCGAGACCGCCAAGGGCTACCTCAAGCACGAGCGCGAGACGCTTACCGCCGTCATCGAGGCGCGCAACCAGGCCGCGGGCGCCGCGAAGGCCCTCGCCGCCGCGCCGGGCGATCCGTCGGCCGTAAAGGCCTTCGCCTCCGCCGAGTCGGGCCTCGCTGGGCTTCTCTCCCGCCTCATGGTAGTGGTCGAGCGCTATCCGGAGCTCAAGGCGGACGCGCAGATGTCGCGCGTCATGGAGGAGCTCTCCTCGACCGAGAACCGCATCGCCTTCGCGCGTCAGGCGTACAACGACGCCGTCACGGAGTACAACACGAAGCGCGAGCTCTTCCCGACCTCGATCGTCGCGGGAATGTTCAACTTCGACCCCGCCGCGCTCCTTGAGTCCACCGACTCCGCCGCGCAGCGCGAGGCGCCGCAGGTCAAGTTCTGATGGACCCGTTCGCGCTCCAGGACGAAGCGCGGCGGAACACCGGACGGCTCGTCGCGCTTGCCGTTCTCGCGGTCGCCGCGGTAGTCGCGGCGGCGGCGTTCGTCTTCGCGTGCGGCGCGTGGACGCTTTTTCGTTTTCTCATTGAGGAGAAGGATCTCGCGTTCTGGCCGTTCGTGCTGAGTCCCGCCGTCGTCGGGTATTCGCTTCTCGTCTCGTTCCTGGTCGTCTTCATCGGCTTTCTCGTGAAGAGCGACGACCTCTCCTCGCCTGAGAAGCTGATGGCGCGCATCGGCGCGAAGCAGGTGGTCCGCTCGCGGACAAAGGGAAGCGACGCGAAGTCGCTTGCGCGTCTCAGGCTTTTCAACGTCTGCGAGGAGATGTCCATCGCATCGGGCGTGCCAATGCCGTCCGTCTGGGTGCTCGAGGATTCCGGCGACGTCAATGCGTTCGTAGCCGGGACGACTTGCGACGCGGCTTCTCTCTGCGTCACTGCGGGCGCGCTCAGGTTCCTCGAGAGGGACGAGCTGCAGGGAGTGGTGGCGCACGAATACAGCCACATCCTCAACGGCGACATGCGGCTCAACTTCCGCCTGCTCCTGCTTGTCGCCGGGGTCACTGCGTTCAACAGCCTCGGCGGGGGTATGCTCGGCATGTTCGGTTCGCACAGCGACGCGGACGAGAGCGGGAGGCCGAACACGCGGATAAGGATTCCGAGCGGCGGCAAGGGCGGCAAGGGGAGCGGCGGAGTCGCGATCATAATACTCGTCTACCTCGCTACTGCGCTTCTCCTGTGGCTCATCGGTTCGATCGGCGTCTTCTTCGCGCGGCTCGTGCAGTGCGCGGTGTCGCGTCAGCGCGAGTTCCTCGCGGACGCCTCGGCGGCGCAGTTCACGCGCAATCCCGAGGCGCTCGCGAACGCGCTGCGGCTCACGTACCTCGCGGGGATGGGGAGGCGCGGCTCGGCGTTCGACGCGTGGAGGGACGACGTCGCGCACATGCTCTTCACGGAAGGCGAGCGCACGATGTTCGCGACGCATCCTTCGGTGCGCGACAGGATCGCGCGGCTCTCGCCGCGCGGAATATTCGCCGACGAGGAGCTCAGGGCACGCGTGAAGCGCATCCGCGCGGAGCGCAAGGCCGCGTCTGCCGCTCGCGAACGAGCGAGGGCGGAGGCAGGCGTGCAACCGGGCGAAGGGCCTGCCTTTCCCGCGTCCGCCGCGCTATCGCGCGCGAATGTCGGGGATGTGTCGGTTGTCGGGAGCCCGGAGACGCGCGTGGAGGCGCTTCCGAAGGAGTTCCTCGCGCGTCTGCGCGAGCCGGGTGGCGCGGGGACGGCGCTCGTGCAGCTGCTGCGCGGGAAGGTCCCCGAAGGACTCGACGCGATGCCGTCGCGCGCCGAGAAGCGGCGCATCGCCACGCGCTGCACGATTGCGATACGCGACGTGGAGTCCGAGCCCGCGCGCAGGAAGTGGGCGGACACCCTCACGGCGATTGCGCAGGAGGACGGAGAGATAGAC
>JAFPDR010000020.1 GCA_017389885.1 Kiritimatiellia bacterium | reverse complement strand
CGGGGATGTTCGCCTTGATCGCGCCGGTGATGATCTTCGCGTCCGGACGCTGCGTGGCGAGGCTGAGGTGTATTCCGGCCGCGCGCGCCTTCTGGGTGATGCGCTGGATGTCGGGGTTGACCTCCTTGCCGCACTGCCCGATGAGGTCCGCCGCCTCGTCGATGATGATTACGATGTACGGGACGGTCTTCGGCATGTCGCTCGTCGCGGTGTCGCCGCCCCCGAACATGTCTGGCTGCGAGAAGGTGGTGCGGTGGTTGAAGTCGTAGATGTTCCTCACCCTCGCGCGCGCGAAGAGCTTGAGGCGCTTCTCCATCTCGGCTACCGCCCAGTGGAGCGAGAAGACGACCTTGCGGTTGTCGGTGATTACGGGGACGAGAAGGTGCGGGATGGCGGAGTAGGGGGTGAACTCGACGCACTTGGGGTCGACCATGATGAGCTTCAGCTGCTCCGGGGTGCGCGTCATGAGGAGGCCGCAGATGAGCGAGTTGAGGCACACCGACTTGCCCTGTCCGGTCGCGCCGGCGACGAGCATGTGCGGCATCGACGCGAGGTCCGCGACGAGCTCCTTGCCGTCCGCGCGCTTTCCGAAGAGGAGCGGAAGCTCCGCCTTCGATTCGCGCCAGGCGTCCGACTCGAATATCTCGCGGAACGATATCCCGGCGGGCCTGCGGTTCGGCACCTCGATGCCGATCTTGTCCTCGCCCGGGATAGGCGCCTCGATTCGCAGGGACTTCGCCTTGAGCGCCATCATCAGCGTCGCCTGGAGGGAGGTGAACTTCTCCGGACGCGTCCCCGGCTCGGGCGTGAGGGCGTATTTTGTGACGACCGGACCCTGCACGGTGTACGCGAGCGTCGCGTTGACGTCGAAGAGCTTCAGCGTGTCCACGAGCTTCTGCGACATCTCCCCGACGTCGCTGTGGTCCGCCATCGTCGTCTTGAGCGGATTGAGCAGCGAAAGGGACGGGAGGATGTACGGTCCCTTGTCCTCGACCGGCGGCTCCTCCTCCTCGCCGGACTCCTCCGGCGCCGGCGCAGGCTTGGCGGCGGGCGCGGGCTGCTGGACCTGCGGACGCAGGGCTGTTGCGGCGCGCTCGGCCTTTTCCGCGCGCAGGCGCTCCTTCTCGGCCTCCTTTTCCGCGCGGAGGCGTTCCTTCTCCGCCTCCTTCTCTGCGCGGATGCGCTCCTTCTCGGCCTTGGCCTGCTCCTTCTCGAGCCTCGCCTGCTCCTTGGCGGCCTCGCGGGCCTGCACCGCGGCCTCGTACGCTGCCAACTGGCGTTCGTACTCCTCCTTCGAGCCTGCGGTTTCCGGGTTGGGCGCGATGTGTCCGCCCATCGTCGCCCAGCGGTAGAGGGACGCGAAGAACGACGCGATGTTCGCGAGGCCTATCCCGGCGACGAGCGAGACGAGCACGATGATCACCATCAGGACGGACGCGCCGAAGTCGCTGATGAGGGGGGAGAGGAAGCGGGTCATGACGAGGTACCCGACCGCGCCGCCCGCGTTCGCGATGTTGACGTGCGAGATGGCGGAGGAGATTCCGGGCGCGTGTTCCTGCGCGACCTGGAGGAGGCATGCGCTCGCCGAGAGCATGACGAGGAACCACATCGTGCGGCGGAAGTGCAGTATGCGCCGTCCCGCGACGAGGAAGAGCGCCACGATGATGCAGACGACGGGAACGATCCATACCGCGAGCCCCACGAGCTGGTAGCCGACGTAGGCGAAGGTGTCGCCGAGCGGACCGATCCAGTTCGTCGAGGGGTCCGCGGGGATCTTGAGCGACGGCACGGAGCGCCAGTCGTAGGTGAGGAGGGCCACGAGGGGGAATAGGGCTATCGGGAAAAGCAGCCATCCGAAGATGCTGCGTCCGCCTTTTGCTTCACTGCTGCTGGAAGATGCTTCTGTCATTTGGTTTGCGTAGTAGGCCGCCGTGCGGCTTTAGTGAATGGTATACGAGTATGGCCAGGACGAGCGCGAGGAGCTTGAGGCTCCAGTTGTGCGCAAGGAGCGACCAGATGCGCCGGATGAGCCCTCCGCGTTTCTTCTCCTGCTTCACTGCGCGCCTCCCTTCGTGAGGAACTGTATCGCGTCGCGGAAGAACCCCCTGACGCGCCCGGCGCGCTTTGCGCCGCGTCCCGTGTCCGGAAGCGCCTTCGACACCCAGCGCATCAGCGACTCCTCGCGCTGCGCGCCCCTGTAGCGGAAGAGCCTGCCGTTGCGCGCGACGGATATGTCGCCCGTCTCCTCCGAGACGACGACCACGAGCGCGTCCGTGTCCTCCGAGAGCCCGACGGCCGCGCGGTGGCGCATTCCGCTCGAGATGAGGTCCGGGTTGTTGGACACGGGGAAGATGCAGTGGGCGGACGATATGCGCCCGTCGCGCATGACCATCCCGCCGTCGTGCAGGGGCATCGGAGGCGTGAAGATGCAGGTGACGAGCTCCTTGGAGAAGACTGCGCCGAGCTGGATTCCCGTGTCCTCGTATCCGCGCAGCGAGATGCCTCGCTCGAAGGCCACGAGCGCGCCCATGCGGCGCTCTGAGAGGGCCATGAGCGTCTCCACGACGAGTTCCGGCGTCGCGGCGTCGCCTGGTCCGTACTTCGGGCGCTCGAGATACCCGAACGCGCCGACGGCGGAGAGGATGCGGCGTATCTCCGGCTGGAAGATGACGACGGTCGAGACGGCGATGTAGACGAGGAGGAACTGGACGATGCGCGTGAGGACGTCGAAGTGGAAGAGGTACGAGAACGCGATGAGCGCGGCGGAGAGGATGCCGAAGCCCATGAGGGCCTGGCCGAAGCGCGAGCCTTTCGCGCTCTTGAGGATCGCGTAGATCACGACGTAGAGAATCGCGATCTGGATCACGTCCGAGGCGTCTATCGCGATCGCGTTCACTTCACCTCCGTCCCCGGTGCGGCGTCCTTCGCCTCTTCGGCCGGCTTCGCCTCTTCCTTCTCCGGCTCCTTCATCTCGATGCCGACGAGCTTCGCGACGTCGCGTCCGTCCATCGTCTCGCGCTCGAGGAGGGTCTTGGCGAGGAGCTCGACCTTGTCCTTGTTCCCGGCGATCTCCTTTTCGGCGCGCGCGTAGGCGTCGGCGACGAGCTTCGACACCTCCGCGTCGATTGCGCGCGACGTCTCCTCGCTGAAGGCGGGCGGCATCGATTCCGCTATGGCGTACGGACTCTGCTCGTTGAACGCCTGGAAGCCGAAGCGCTCGCTCATTCCGTAGGTGCAGACCATCTTGCGCGCGATGTCCGTCGCCATCGCGATGTCCTGCGCGGCGCCGGTCGAGATCTCGCCGGTGAACATCTTCTCGGCGATCCTTCCGCCGCAGCAGACGACGAGCTCGTCGAGGAAGTGGCTCTTCGTGCGCCCGAGCACGTCGCGCTCGGGAAGTGACATCGTGACTCCGAGGGCGCGTCCGCGCGGGATGATCGTGACCTTGTGGAGCGGGTCTGCGTTCTTCGCGAGGAGCTGGAGGATCGCGTGGCCCGCCTCGTGCCAGGCGGTGATCTCGCGGTCGCGCCTCGAGTAGCCGGCGCTCTTGCGCTCGCGTCCCCAAAGCACCTTGTCGCGCGCCTCCTCGAGCGTCTCCATGTCGACGCCTTCGAGCTTCTTCCTCACGGACATCAGCGCGGCCTCGTTGAGGAGGTTCGCGAGGTCCGCCCCCGAGAAGCCTGGCGTGCCGCGCGCGATGCGCGAGAGGTCCGCGTCCGGCCCGAACTTGATCTTCTTCCCGTGGAGCGCGAGTATCTCCTCGCGTCCCTTCAGGGTCGGGAGGTCGATCATGACCTGGCGGTCGAAGCGCCCTGGGCGGAGAAGTGCGGCGTCGAGCGTGTCGGGGCGGTTCGTCGCGGCGATGACGATCACGCCTTCGTTCGGCGAGAAGCCGTCCATCTCGACGAGCATCGTGTTGAGCGTCTGCTCGTTGTAGCGGCTCGCGCCGAGCGCGCCTGCGCCGGTGCGCTTCATCCCGATGGAGTCGATCTCGTCGATGAAGATGATGCACGGCGCCTTCTTCTTCGCCTCCGCGAACATGTCGCGCATGCGGCTCGCGCCGACGCCGACGAACATCTCCTCGAAGTCGCTGCCGGAGATCGCGAAGAAGGGCACCTTCGCCTCGCCTGCGATGGCCTTGGCGAGGAGGGTCTTGCCGGTGCCGGGAGGGCCGACGAGGAGGACGCCCTTGGGGATGCGGCCGCCGAGCTTGCGGAACGCGTCGGGCTCCTTGAGGAACGCGACGATCTCCTGCACCTCCTCCTTCGCCTCGTCGACGCCTGCGACGTCGGCGAAAGTCACCTTCGCCTTGGACGAGTTGCCGTCGAGGAGCTTGGCGCGCGACTTGCCGAAGCCGAACATGCCTCCCTCGCCGCCCATGCGGCGGTAGAAGAGCCAGTAGAAGAGGAACATCATCCCGGCGAAGAAGAGGATGTTCATGAGGAAGGGCGAGATGGGGCTGCGGCGCTCCTTGACCTTCACCTGTATCTGCTGGGAGAAGAGGTCCTCCATCATCGACTCGTTCTCGCCCGGCACGAGGGGGACGCGGTACCTGACGCGCACCGGGTCGCCCTTGCCGTCGGCGAGGGGCTTGCCGTCCTTGTCTACGTCGTCGGTCTCCATCTCGCCCGTGAGGTACGTCTCGCCTTCGTCGCGGTCCAGGAAGCGGATGACCGGCTCGACGATTTTTCCTTCGTCGAGGGCCTTGTAGAACTCGAGCTGCGTGAGCTCGCGGACGCCGGCATCGCCGGGGGTCGACTTGTAGAACGAGAAGAACAGCGCGGCGACGAGCGCGATGAGCAGCCACGAGCGCATTGCGCCGGCGTTTTTCCCGCCTGGTTTCGAGGCGGAATTCTGGGTCTTTGTTGCCATAGATAAATTATACCAAATTTGTGCCCTCAATTGTGGCGGAAAATGAGGGGATTGACGGATTCGCATGTCGACGGATTGTGGGATTGGGGGATTGACGCGCGCATGGCGAACATGATATAATATCCGCCGTTTTTTGGACATTGAGGCGCGAGGCCCTTCGGGGCCGCATAAAGTTGCGATAAAATTCCGAAAACTCCCGAAAAACGACGGGGTTGTAGCTCAACTGGACAGAGCGACGGTTTCCTAAACCGTAGGTTCCGGGTTCGATTCCCGGCAGCCCCACCAGCCGACGGGCGGCAGAAGGGCAAGGATACCGGAAGATGAAGAGACTGCTTGGTGTGCTGGGCGCGGCGGCGGTCGGCCTCGCGCTGGCGCTGGCCGACGGCTGCGGTCCGTTCTGGGTGAATCCCTACATCACCGTCCAGGAGAGTCCGCTCAACTGGATGGAGATACACTACTACAACACCCTCGACTCAAGCCGCAAGTCCACCCGCCGCGTGTCGCTTACCCTCACCGGGATGGGCCACGTGGAGATCAAGAAGGGCACGAGCAAGCTCGTTTCGGACGACTTCGCGAAGGGCTACAAGGAGGACGATTGGTCCGACATCCGCACCCAGCGCATGGACATCGACCCGAAGCACGTCAACGACATCTTCCAGGACCTCGTCAACCGCGGGGTCCTCGACAGGGAGAAGTGGGGGAAGTCCGAGAAGAAGAAGTCGGAGTACAAGCGCTTCATCGCGGTGCGCGCGAACATCAACAACGTGACGTACTCGGAGCGCGAGAACATCTTCGAGGCCGACCCCGACCTCGCCGAATACCTTTTGGACACCATCAGACAGTTCGAAAACCCGGCACGCAGATGACAGTACAGGAGACGATACACGAAATGGCGGTCCGGGCCCGTGCGGCATCCGCAGGGCTCGCGAAGATGACCACGGAAGAGAAGAACGCCGCGCTTCTCGCGGT
>JAFPDR010000162.1 GCA_017389885.1 Kiritimatiellia bacterium | reverse complement strand
GCTGCGGACAAGGCCGAGCAGGACGAGAAGATATCCGAGCTTCGGGCGGAGAACGACGCGCTCAAGGCGGAGCGCGATTCCCTCAAGAACGAGGTAGAGTCTCTGAAGAAAAACATCCTGTCCCTTGAGTCGAAGCTCAAGGGCGAAAGCAAGATGACCGAGCTGAACAACGAGGTGCTTCAGCTGAGGGCTAAATGCAGCGAGCAGGCGGAGGCTCTCAAGAAAGTAGGAGACGTACTCTCCGTCAACTCCGAAACATCGCTTTCCAACAAGGTGTCTCTCCTTGACCGCGACATGGAGATTCCCGACCGCTTCCCCGGCGAAACGCGCGAACACGTCCTCGAAGTCATAGCCGAGGCGAGGAAGAACGCTGAGGCCGAGGGACGCCTCCGCCGTGCCCAGGTGCTTGAAGGGGTGTTGATAGCCAACGAATCGGAAGGCACTCTTGTCGAAAAGCGCACGAAACTCGAGAAGCTTTTCAGTGACAACGCCAACATCCTCTCGGGTCCAGTGATCGAAGAACTCGAGAAAATGGGCATTTCGCACAAGAACGGAGAGGATTATCTCCTTCCGGCGGAAATTATCAAGCGGACTTATTGATTTTATAAACAATATCAACAAAGTTGTGAACACTGTTTATAATTTTGTTGATAATGTTGATAATTGACCCCTTGTTAGTTTATAAAATAAAGTCCATAATATCCGCGTTGTGAAAAACCTGAATCCAGAGTTCTGTCGAAAGGCGAAGGTCGCGCGAAAGGATGCGGGCCTTAGCCAGAGCGAGCTTGCGTCCGAAATCGGATGCAAGCAGTCCGCGCTTTCGATGTTCGAGCAGGGAGACGGGACGAAGCTCAGCGACGAGGTGATCGAGAAGATTGCGAAGAAGTTCAACCTGAGCATAACGAGCGGCGCGGCGCAGCAGCCGGCTCCTATCGTGCAGGTTGCGGCGTCTTCCGTGCGGGGGTTCTGTCCGAACCCGCACTGTCCCTCCAACCACGAGTACTTCGTCGAGGAGATGAGGCTTTTCCGTCCGGACCGCGAGGCGGCCGATCCGGTTGGCGGCAGGTACTGCGCGCTCTGCGGCGAGATACTCGAGCGGAAGTGTCCGAACTGCGGAGCACCCGTCCATGCCGGCGCGATATGCTCCCTCTGCGGCCAGCCGTACATATCCGCCGTCCAGTAAAGACAGGCGCGCTGAAAATATGGTATAATGCGGGCATGAAGAAGTTCGCATTGTTTGCTTTTGCAGCCGCCCTCGCCGGATGCCTCGGTCCCGCGCCGAAGACGCCGGCGTACTGGACCATCGACGTCGACTCCGCCGACAAGGTGGCTTTCGTCACCGTGTGCGCCCCATACGGCGGACAGCGCATTGCAGTCCTTCGCCAGGACGGATCAATAGCGTTCGACCCGGCGAACTCCTTCGCCGCGGCGCCGGCCTCTATACTGAAGGACTCTCTCGTCGCGCGCGGCGGAAAGGGCGCGGTGATGGTGCGCCGCCTCGCGCTCGACTGCCGCGCTGCAGGACGCCGCGACGCGCTCGTCGATGTCGAGTACGTTCTCGGGGAGAAGACTGGAAGCGGATCTGCGTCGGTCCCCACGCCTGACGGAAACTACAGCGCCGCGTTTTCGCTCGCCTTCGAAAAGGCGTATCTGCAGGCGGTAAAGGCGGCGGCTGAAGCCAGATGAAGATATTCGAGTCAGTCGGACGCCGCGTGTGCGAGATGGCCGATTCGGCCGCCTCGGACCTGGCCTTCGTAGGCGAGACATTCGCGAGCGCCGCTTCGCTGGTCGTCCGCCCGCGGAGCTTCCGCTTCTCCGACTGCGCCCTCGCGTTCGAGCGCGCGTCTTTCAACGCGCTGCCGGTGACGACGGGCATAGGGTTCCTTCTCGGACTCATCCTCGCGTTCCAGTCCGCCGCGGCGCTCAAGATGTTCGGAGTGGAGGTGTACGTCTCCGATCTACTTGCGATCGGACTCTTCCGCGAGCTCGGTCCGCTCGTCACCGCGATCGTCCTCGCTGGCCGCACGGGCAGCGCGTTCGCCGCGGAGATCGGGACGATGAAGGTAGACGAAGAGCTCGACGCACTGACGACGATGGGACTTCCGCCTGTCCGCTTTCTCGTGCTGCCGCGCGTGTTCGCGGCGATACTCGCGATGCCAGTGCTCACTATTTTCGCCGAGCTCGCGGGACTCATCGGCGGCGCTCTTGTGCTCAAGATGATGGACGTGCCGACCGTTGTCTTCTGGCAGCACGCGGCGTCCGTGACGACCGTATTCGCCATTTCCTTCGGACTCGTCAAGGGCGCGCTGTTCGGCGGACTCGTCGGGCTCATCGGATGCGGCGCCGGGATGCGCACGAAGTCGACCGCCGACGGAGTTGGCGTCGCCGCGACGTCCGCCGTGGTCGGAGGAATAGTCGCAATCGCCGTCGCTGACGGACTTCTCGCGTACCTGTGCTACCTTTGGAACCTGTAATTCATAATTCCCCATTCCCCATGTCCGATTCAGT